>JAUYEP010000336.1 GCA_030689765.1 Methylovulum sp. | reverse complement strand
CTACTTTTTAAGGGAAAACAATATGATAGATAAAAAATTACTCGATATTCTGGCTTGTCCGATCTGCAAAAGCCCGTTGCGCTATGATAAGGACAAACAGGAACTGATTTGCCGGGCTGACCGGCTGGCTTTTGTGATTCGTGATGATATTCCCGTGATGCTCGAAGATGAAGCGCGCCAGTTGAGTAGCGAAGAAGTGGATGCGTTATATCCATGAGCCCAGCGTTTAAAGTTGTCATCCCGGCCCGGTACGGTTCCACCAGGCTACCAGGCAAACCCCTGCTGGAAATTGCCGGTAAACCGATGATTGCCCATGTTTGTGGGCGGGCGCAGGAAGCGGGTGCTGAAACTATTATTGTTGCCACGGATGATGAGCGAATCTTTCAGGCCGTTAATGCCTTGGGTTTTACGGCGATGATGACGCGCCCCGACCACCAGAGTGGCACGGAACGCATTGCCGAGGTTGCGGCGTTGTGCGGATGGGGCGCCAATGACATCATCGTGAACCTGCAAGGTGATGAACCGCTGATTCCAGCCCATTATATCCGCGATGTTGCTGGCGCATTGGCAGGGCAAAACCAGGCAGGCATCGCTACCTTGGCGGCTGAAATCATCGGGGAAGAAGAAATTTTTAATCCCAATGCGGTAAAAGTGGTTTTGAATAACGCAGGTTATGCGCTTTATTTTAGCCGTGCGCCGATTCCGTGGGAAAGGGGGCGCTTTACTGCTGCTGGCGGCAAACCGTCAGGAAAAATGACCTATCTCCGGCATATCGGCATGTATGCCTACACAGTGGATTTTTTAAGGCGTTATTGCCGTTGGGATGCATCATTACTGGAGTCGATAGAATCGTTGGAGCAATTGAGGATATTGTGGCAAGGTGAAGCGGTTTTGGTAAAAACGGTCGATAAAACACCGCCTGCAGGTGTTGATACGCCGGAAGATTTATTGCGTGTAGAGCAGATTTTGGCGACATTTTATACAATTTAACAAAACTGTAATAAAGACAGTAAGTAAGCCGTAAACAGAGCAAGAGATCCACAATGTTATCCACAGGTTTTGTGTATAACCAAAGGGTAGTGGGTTAAACCTGTGTTTTTCCTACACACGATTTCACTGCCTATGGTTCGGAGTCCAAGGCATGACTTGGATTACACAAAACATCCAAAACTTGTTTTGGACTCCTAAACAACAGATTTAACCCACTACCAACCAAAGGAGTAGGCCGGTTGATTTATTACAACCCTATTAATCGGGGAAAACCTAACCACTATCAGCGGAACACAAATTGATGGTTTCCTGTATTTTTGTAACATTTTTAGGTTAGAATACGCGGCTTTCGAAGCTGGACGAGTGGGAAGTAGGGTGACTTGTAAAACGCTATCCCACTTGGCTTTGATCCACATCGACAGATATCCGACGCATTCCACTCAAAGCGATGGTTTCAACGACTGCGGTGTTTTAAACATCTGCGGTTACAGATGGAGTCCATTCACCCTAACCCTCCCGGGTTGCTGCTTTTTGAGCTGGCGCTATCAAGGAATCGTCACCAAAAAAGTTTTTTATGCCCAACTTTAGAGTAATCACATGACAGATCTAACGCTTTACAGAAACATCGGTATTTTCGCTCACGTCGATGCCGGCAAAACCACAACTACCGAGCGGATTTTAAAGCTCACCGGTAAAATCCATAAAATCGGCGAAGTGCATGACGGTGCGGCAACGACAGACTTCATGGAGCAGGAGCAGGAGCGCGGCATTACCATCCAGTCTGCGGCAACCACCTGTTTCTGGAAAGACCATCGCTTCAATATCATCGACACACCTGGACACGTTGATTTTACTATCGAAGTGTACCGCTCGCTTAAAGTGCTGGACGGTGGTATCGGCGTATTCTGTGGTTCAGGCGGCGTAGAGCCCCAGTCAGAAACCAACTGGCGTTATGCCAATGACTCTGAGGTTGCCCGGGTTATCTACATCAACAAACTGGATCGTATTGGCGCCGACTTCTACCGTGTAGTTAAACAGGTTGAAGAGGTACTGGGCGCCCATCCGCTGGTGATGACCTTGCCAATCGGCAGGGAAGATGATTTTTCCGGCGTGGTCGATATCTTAACGCGTAAGGCGTGGATATGGGATGACTCTGGCGACCCATTAAATTACACCATCCAGGATGTCCCCGCTGATATGGTGGCTGACACCGAAAAGTGGCGTGAAAAACTGATCGATGAAGTTGCCGATCAGTTTGACGATGTCATGGAAAAATACCTGGAAGGCGAAGAACCCGATATCGACACCATTAAACGTTGCATCCGCAAAGGCACCATCAATCTGGATTTCTTCCCGACATTTTGCGGCTCTTCATTTAAAAACAAAGGCGTGCAACTGGTTCTGGATGGCGTTATTGATTACCTGCCTTGTCCAACCGAAGTTAAACCACAGCCTGAAGTGGATCTGGAAGGCAACCCAACAGGGCTCTTTGCTATCGTTGACGCCGACAAACCGCTACGTGCCTTGGCGTTCAAGATTATGGACGACCGCTTTGGCGCGTTGACCTTCTTGCGTATTTACTCCGGCAAACTGGAAAAAGGCACCTCCGTACTGAATACCTTCACAGGCAAAACAGAACGTATTGGCCGTATCGTGGAAATGCACGCGAATGCGCGTAACGAACTTGAATCTGCACAAGCAGGCGACATTGTTGCTGTTTTGGGCATGAAGAATGTACAAACCGGGCACACACTGTGCGATCCGAAATTCCCTGCAACTTTAGAACCGATGGTATTCCCTGATCCGGTCATTTCACTGGCCATTTCACCAAAAGATAAAGCAGCCTCTGAAAAAATGGGTGTCGCACTGGGGAAAATGATTCAGGAAGATCCATCATTTCATGTTGAAACCGATGAAGACAGCGGCGAAACTATTCTTAAAGGTATGGGCGAGCTGCACCTTGACATTAAAGTGGACATCTTGAGACGTACCCACGGCGTTGATGTTATCGTTGGTAAACCACAAGTGGCTTACCGCGAAACTATAACCAGGGCGGTGGAAGACGAATACACCCACAAGAAACAATCCGGCGGTTCAGGTCAATACGGCAAGATCAATTACAAAATTGAGCCTGGCGAGCCTGGCAGTGGTTTTGTGTTCGAATCAGCGGTGACTGGCGGTAACGTGCCACGCGAATATTGGCCTGCGGTTGAAAAAGGCTTTAAAAGTATGCTCGACAAAGGTGTGCTGGCCGGTTTCCCTTGTTTGGACTTTAAAGTCATTTTGACTGACGGTGGTTTCCATGCGGTTGACTCTTCAGCGATTGCTTTCGAAATCGCGGCAAAAGCGGCTTTCCGCCAGTCTATTCCCAAGGCCGCCCCGCAATTGATTGAACCGATCATGGCAGTTGATACCTTTACTCCGGCCGACCATGTCGGTGATGTTATCGGTGACCTTAACCGCCGCCGTGGCATGATTAAATCCCAAGATCCGGGCGTAACCGGTGTGCGTATCAAATCAGATGTGCCGTTGAGTGAAATGTTTGGTTACATCGGTGATTTGCGTACCATGACTTCAGGTCGTGGGCAGTTCTCTATGGAATTCTCACACTATCTGCCATGCCCGAAAAACGTGGCTGAAGAAGTGATTAAAGAAGTGAACGAACGCAATAAAGCAAAAAAATAACCCGCCAAGCAGGCAGCCGGTTAAGCAAAATCCGGCTGCCGTCCTAACCTAATTCAGGTTTCTCGCAAAACTTTTTTGTATAAGGCCATCGCGATAATATTTACTGACATCAATGTTCCAATCCACCGCATTAATGATATTTTTAATCGTAAATGCATTACCTTTGTCGTCACAAACCATTTCCGATAAATCAATAATCTGTTCAGGTACAGGCTGCTTTTCCTCATCCATAAGCAAGATCACTTTAGGCCGTAATTTCATTTTGTCATTGACTTCAACAACAATGCCGAGCGTGCCATTGGTCATGACAACTGGGCTACCTGGAGGATAAACGCCCAGACATTCGATAAACTTAATCACCAGTTTTTTATCCCAATGATACCCTGCCATAGTCATCATAGTATGGATGGCTTCAAGATGGGTTTTACCTTTTTGATAAACTTTGTCACTGGTCATGGAATCGTAAGCATCGACAATCGAAATAATTTTTGCAAAATCTGAAATGCTGCCTTGTTTAAGTCCACGAGGATAGCCTGAGCCATCCAAACATTCATGGTGGGTAAGCGCTGTTTCAGCTACGCACGAATCCATACAATCGCTTGATTTTAATAGTTCATAGCCGAGCGTTGTGTGTGTTTTTAAAATTTCCAGCTCTTCATTTTCCAATTTAACCCGTTTATTTAGAATTCTGAGCGGAATGCGCATTTTTCCTATGTCATGCAGCATTCCGCATAACCCCAGATTAACTAAATTTTCATTTGAAACATTCAGGTATCGGCCAAAAACAATTGCCAAAATACAAACGTTCAAACTGTGTTGTAAAGTATATTTATCCTTATTTTTTAACTGCGTTAGCCATAACATGGCATCAGGGGAATTCAAAACACTGTTTACGCAGTCTGTAACCGCTTTTTTTGCTAACCAGCCATCAATTCCAGTGCCTTTCGCAGCAGTTATCATGAAATTGGCAACTAATTGTTCCGTTTGGGTATAGATGTTATCCGCCTGTAAAATTTCATGTTCGAATGTCCCCCTTTTTTTCGGGGGTGAACCTGCTGCATCGATATTGTTTAGGATTTTAGACTGTGTTTGAGTTTGACTGCCTGGGATGACACGCTTTAAAGTTCTCGTCTTTGTTTTGTCGATATAGACATAATTGCAGAAATTTTTGACCGATTTAATCTGTGCTTCAGTTTTGATTTCAAAACCTTGAAACAAAAAAGGCGTTTCTAGCCAAGGCCTATCCAGTTCAACGACATACATGCCTATAGCCAGTTGGCTAACAGGTGTATATGCTTTCTCTGACGAAGAATAGCCCTGATAATCTGGTTTTTCGGGATCTTTTTTATACTTAGAAGACCACAAATTTTTAATAAACATAGTCTATCCGTAAACGTATCTGTTAATAATAAGTTAAATGTCATGATAGGTATTTTTACTTTTTAGTAAAGGTGATATTCACCATATAGAGAACTGGTTTACTAAAAAATGCCGGAGCGAATTTTTAAAGCCAGACCAACCCGGCTGTGGATGCCCAGAAAAAATAGGCGCATGAAAGTATTGGCGGGAAAGCTTTTATTTATTGTGCCAATACTTATCACGGTAACCGCTATGCAGTATATGCCCGACGGCTTTGTGCCGCGTTATTTTAATCAGGCGGGTTGAAGGGACGGCTGGCAAGCACTCAGTAATATCGTTGCTTAATGGCTTGCGCCAATTGATGCACTGCCATTGCGTATTTATTACTGTTGTTGTATTTCTTAATCACTTTGAAATTAGGCTGGACCAGCCAGTATTCATTGCCGCTATAGGTGCTGAGCTCAATAACCGCAGAATCTTTGGCGGGACTGGTTGGCTTTGCCACAGGGCTATTTAACTGCCAACCGCTGCGTGAGAAATAATGCGCCACGCTACCTATCGCATCGCCAGGCTGCCAAATATCACAGCGGCCATTGTTGTCAAAATCCACTGCCAATCGGCGGTAACTGCTGGGCATAAATTGCCCCAGACCCATCGCCCCCGCCCAAGATCCCACCGGTTGACGTGGTTCATAGCCTTGTTCGCGGGCCATTAGCAGAAAATTTTCCAATTCCAAGGTAAAAAATTTTGCCCGTCTGTGGGTGTCGAATGCCAATGTGGTCAGCGCATCCAAAACACAGGTTTTGCCGATATTTTTTCCAAAATAGGTTTCTACACCAATAATCGCGACAATATATTCAGGATCGACGCCATAAGTGGCGCTTGCCCTTTCAACCGCATCGGCATTGTTGCGCCAAAATGCCACACCATTGTTGATATGCGCTTCAGTTAGGAACTTATTACGGTAGCGTGTCCAACTGCCGAGGCGCGGTTTTGCTGGGCCGGTATAAGGCTCAGGGCTTTCCAAACGTATCACCGATTCCAGCCGATTAGCCCTTGAAAATAAACCATTAAGATAGGTTTCCGAAAACCTGTGTTTTTTTACCATGTGCCGGATAAAATCCCGCACCGCTAACGAATCCCCATATGTCCCAGTTAAAGTGCTGGCGAAATAGTTTTGATTGTTCGGTTCTGTTGCGTAATTGCCCGGATAGGGCCGTACAGGTTGGATAATCGGGTCTGCTATTGGCTGGGTAATAATTTGTGTTGAACGGCTGGTAGTCCCGGCAGATTGCTCTGCTGGATGGCTTGCACATCCAGTCAATATTACTGCCAGTATTAGCTTTACTGTGTTGTTTTGATTTACGTTTGACATCTCGGCCTCTCTATCATTAACTATTGAAAACTGATTGCGCCATCCCTTTCCTAGGGCAAGGCTTGGTATCCGACGTAGTTTAACCTGTTGACCGCAATTGGCGTGGCTAAGTTAGTGTAACCTTGCGTTAGCCAGTTAAACGACAATGATGAAAGCGCATTGCCTTCTAAAAACTGGATATTGTGTCAGCTAGATGACAATTACAATTTTACTGATAACCTAGTAGAATGGCACTAATCGAGTTGACGAAAAAAGACAAAGTCAATGAGTTTATGTGATCGTTTTTTAAAACAAAACCAAGTGTTTTGGTGCGTATTTGAAAAAAGAATATAATCAATCCGAACACGACTATTTATCGAGGTGAGCGTGGAGTTAAGCGGCGGACAAATTCTGGTGCAAAGTCTTAAAGACGAAGGGGTGGAATATATTTTTGGCTATCCGGGCGGTGCAGTTTTGCATCTGTACGATGCCCTTTTTCAGCAGGATGATGTCAAGCATATTCTGGTCAGGCATGAGCAAGGGGCAACTCATGCCGCTGATGGTTATGCGCGGGCAACGGGGAGGCCTGGGGTTGTTCTGGTCACTTCAGGGCCAGGCGCTACCAATGCAATAACAGGAATTGCCACTGCTTATATGGATTCCATTCCTATGGTTGTCATTTCCGGTCAGGTGTCCTTGCCGGTCATCGGCAGCGATGCTTTCCAGGAAGTCGATATGGTCGGCATTAGCCGCCCTTGCGTGAAGCACAACTTCTTGGTCAAAGATGTCACCAAATTGGCAGAAACGATAAAAAAGGCCTTTTATGTGGCAACCAGCGGAAGGCCCGGCCCTGTTGTCGTCGATGTCCCAAAAGATATAACAGACCCAAAAATCAAAGTACCCTACAAATACCCAAAAAAAGTCACGATGCGCTCGTATAACCCTGCGGTGAGCGGACATAAAGGGCAGATTAAAAAAGCGGTCGAGTTGTTGTTGGCTGCACAAAAGCCGGTTATTTATTCAGGCGGCGGTGTCGTTTTAGGTGAAGCCAGCGCAGAATTGACCGAGTTTAGCCACTTGCTGGGTTATCCGGTGACTAACACTTTGATGGGGTTGGGCGCATATCCTGCAACCGACAAACAGTTTATTGGCATGTTGGGGATGCACGGCACTTATGAAGCCAATATGGCGATGCACGAAAGTGATGTCATTATTGCTATAGGCGCCCGTTTTGATGACCGTGTCACCGGCAAGTTGGATCTATTTTGCCCTTATGCCAAGATCATTCATATTGACATTGATCCCGCCTCCATTTCGAAGACGGTTAAGGTTGATATTCCAATTGTCGGCGAAGTTAAGCCGGTATTGGAGCAAATGATCGGGTTGATTAAAGACAGTAAAGCTAAACCGAACAAAAAAGCACTGGACGCATGGTGGCATCAGATCGATCAATGGCGGGCGGTGCAGTGTCTTGAATACGATCGCGGCAGTCTGTTAATCAAGCCGCAATATGTCATCGAGCAACTCTATGAAGTCACTAAAGGCGATGCTTATGTCACCTCGGATGTCGGTCAGCATCAGATGTGGGCTGCGCAGTATTACCCTTTTGATAAGCCGCGCCGCTGGATTAACTCCGGTGGTTTGGGGACGATGGGCTTTGGCTTGCCAGCGGCGATTGGTGTCAAATTGGCGTTCCCTGATGCAGAGGTCGCCTGTGTGACTGGTGAAGCCAGTATCCAGATGTGCATCCAGGAATTATCGACGGCGCTGCAATTCAAAACACCGATTAAAATCATTAACTTGAATAACCGTTATATGGGTATGGTCCGGCAATGGCAGGAATTTACCTACGAAAGCCGTTACTCGCATTCGTATATGGATACTATCCCTGAATTTGTGCAATTGGCGGAAGCTTACGGTCATGTCGGGCTACGGATTGATAAACCCGAAGAAGTCAGGCCGGCTTTGGAAAAGGCTTTTGCGATGAGAGACCGCACGGTATTTTTAGACATCATTACTGACCGGACGGAAAATGTTTATCCGATGATAGAAGCGGGCAAGGGACACCATGACATGAAATTGCGGGCCGCTCCAGGGACATCAACAGACAGGGAGTTGGCATAATGAGGCATATTATTTCGATATTGATTGAAAATGAATCTGGCGCATTATCGCGTGTAGCCGGCCTTTTTTCTGCACGTGGTTATAATATAGAATCGCTGGCTGTGGCGGTTACTGAAGATCCCAGTTTGTCGAGAATAACGTTGGTCACCCGTGGCAGCGAGGATGTCATTGAGCAGATCACCAAGCAACTGAATAAATTGATTGATGTTGTCAAGTTGATCGATTTGGTGGAGTCTGACCATATTGAACGCGAACTGATGATGGTCAAGATCAAGACCAACGAACAGACCCGCGCTGAAATCAGAAGTTTGGCAGACATATTCCGTGGCAAAATTCTTGATGTGACGCCAACGTCTTATGTGTTGGAAATAACCGGGCCATCAGAAAAACTGGATGCGTTTGTCGCGGCTATAGCTCCGGAAACGATTATCGAAGTAGTCCGTTCAGGGCCAACAGGTATATCAAGAGGCGAAAAAGGGCTGCATTTGTGAACGAGGCGTGCATGGCTAGTCCAATAAATCAAAAAAATTCTATTGAATCAAGTTGTTTCGTTTTGGTTTTTGAGCGTGCCTTTCATAAACAAGAGCTACTGTCTTTAAGCAGGCTCGAACACGTTTTTAACGATGAATTACCTTCTTTCAAAGAGATAAATTCAATAAAGGTTAAGTTGGTGGATGGGACTACAGCGGAACAGTCCTTGGAAATTTCTGGCGCGATTTTGCAATGCTTTAAAAACAATGGCAAGCCATCTTGGGAATTAAAAGTAGAAAATAACGTTATTGAAGTATCTTGTTTTGCATACGACAATTGGACAGAGGTTTGGGAAAAAGCAAAGCGTTATTTGCTGGAAACGATAAAAACTATTGAGAATGATAACAATAGACTGCTGATTTGTGTCTTAAAAATTGTAGATAAGTTTTTAAGTGATTTTGATAATTACAGAGTTATCGATATTTTTTCATCGCATACCCCTTATCTAACACAAAACATTCTCGATGGTGAAAACGGGGAACTGTGGCATGTGTTTCAAGGATGGTTTGAACAATTAGATGGCAATACTTATTTGAATAACTTAAATCTTATTACTTCAAATGAACATGGAAGAATAACAACGACTATTGACCACGCTATCCAGTGCCAGTTTATTAAAAATCCACAGTTAATTTCAGATTTCAAAGAATCTGAATTAGATGTAGTTTTCTCTAAATTACATAAAACAAATAAAGAAATTTTAATAAAATTGTTGAATAATACTCAGCTTGAGAATATATGTTTATGAAATGTTTTGAATATTCGCAGCCTAATTCGTTTGGATTTGGTGTTAAAGCACTAGAGACATCAGCATATCCAATTACGAACGCGGTATCATCAAATAGTTTGATAGATGCGCCATTAATTTATCAAGACGGTAACAATACATCAAAATTTCAAATTGAATGTTTCAAAGATATAGATTTTTGGTTTTCTAGTGTTTCCTCTTCAAGCTCAAAACTTAAAGACTATTATTTAATTCAAGAAAATGAATTTACTGAAGTCATAAGATTCGTTTCACGACATAACACGATAAATTTTTTACTTTTGGCGCATCAGCCTATTGTTGATATTTTTGGTAATATCCAAAAAACGCTTCATCTATTTAAATGCTGGGATGAAGAAACTTACCATTTAGTTTTGACGATTTGTTCACATTTAGATGACATGGATGAGATGATGGCATTAGAAGAAAGACTATTTGAACGTCTTGAGAGTTACCCCGCGACAGACGATGCTTTGCATTATATTGTTATTTCGCAGGATTAAAATATGTTTGATCCTGTTGAGTTTTATCAATTTGCAGGACAGTTATATCAGCAAAAGTCAGAACGGGAAGTAGAAAATCGCATCATCATCAGCAGAGCTTATTATTCAGCGTTCTTATGCGCTAGGCACTTTTCTAAAATATCAAATTCAAGTGGCAGTATTCATAAGGAAGTCATTGATTATTTTGAAAAGAAACCTAACAAAAATATTTTTAATCAATTAAAGCAATTAAAAGATTTGCGCCAAAAAGCTGATTACGATCTTAATTCGGCCATTTTGTCACGCCAAGCTGGGAAATCGCTGAAATTAGCTGGACACATTTTAAAAAAATTGAATTATTTAAGTTAAACACAACCAAGGAAACACACAATGCAAGTTTATTACGACAAAGATGCCGATTTATCAATTGTAAAAGCTAAAAAAGTAGCCATCATCGGTTATGGTTCACAAGGCCACGCCCACGCGCTTAATCTTAAAGATTCAGGTGTTGATGTTGTGGTGGGCCTTCGTGCCGGTTCACCCTCCGTTGCTAAAGCAGAAACTTCTGGCTTAGTGGTCAAAGAAGTTGCTGCCGCTGTCGCCGATGCGGATATCGTCATGATTTTGACCCCTGACGAATTCCAAGCCCAGCTATACAAAACAGAAATCCAGCCCAACATTAAACAAGGTGCAGCCTTAGCTTTTGCCCATGGCTTCTCCATTTTATTCAATCAGGTGGTGCCACGCGCTGACCTCGATGTCATTATGATTGCACCAAAAGCGCCAGGCCATACTGTCCGCTCGGAATTTGTACGCGGCGGCGGAATTCCCGACCTGATCGCCATCCAGCAAGATGCTTCCGGCACAGCGAAAGCGATTTGCTTATCTTATGCCTCTGCAATCGGTGGCGGCCGTTCAGGCATTATCGAAACCACTTTCCGTGATGAAGCCGAGACTGACTTGTTCGGTGAACAGGCCGTATTGTGCGGCGGTGCGGTTGAACTGGTTAAAGCCGGTTTTGAAACCCTGGTTGAGGCCGGTTATGCGCCTGAAATGGCGTATTTTGAATGTTTACATGAATTGAAACTGATCGTTGACCTCATGTACGAAGGCGGTATCGCCAACATGAATTACTCCATTTCCAATAATGCCGAGTACGGCGAATATGTCACTGGCCCTAAAATCATCAACGAAGAAAGCCGCTGGGCAATGCGTGAGGCCTTGAAAAACATCAGAAATGGTGAATACGCCAAACAATTCATCATGGAAGGTGCAACCAACTATCCGGAAATGACCGCCAAGCGCCGTTTGAATGCGGAGCATCCTATTGAAGTTGTCGGCGCACAATTGCGGAGCATGATGCCGTGGATTAAAGCTAACCAGATCGTTGATAAAAGCAAAAATTAGGCTATTGCAGGCCTGATGCCTGTTGTTTATCCGTCAGCTTCATAATTGGAAACCAAACCGTCGTGCATTCCCGCTAGGGAAGTGCGGCGGTTTTTTTATGCCGGATAAAACTTCCCTTTGCTACCCCACGTTTTTTCGAGTCCCGTTTTTATATGAAAATCGCATCAACTCTTTTATTGATTATATTGCTTACCTGCCTGTTGGGCGGGTTGTCCAATTTGCCCCAGGATGCAGGCGAGGATGTTCCACAAGGCAAGCTTAACAGCCTGTCTTTTGCGCCGTTTCGTGAAGGGCAAGGGCCTATGGATGCCATATTTCCTACGCCTGAACATATTGATTCAGATTTGCGCCTGATGGGTGAAAAAACGCATTCCATCCGCACTTATGCCAGTGCCGAAGGCACTATGCCGGTAATACCTGCCTTGGCACGCAAATACGGCTTGACGATGATTCAGGGCGCTTGGCTGGGCGGCGTCAAAAAAGGCAACAAGCTGGAAGTGGATGAGCTGATACGTTCCGCCAATGCCAATCCCGATGTCGTCAAACGCGTTATTGTCGGTAACGAAGTCTTGTTGCGCGGCGACCTGGAACCTGAAGAGCTGATCAAATATATCCGTGAAGTCAAGCAGGCGGTCAAACAACCGGTCTCGTATGCCGATGTCTGGTCGATGTATATGAAATACCCGGAACTGATCAAGGAAGTGGATTTTATTACCATCCATATTTTGCCGTATTGGGAAGATGAACCGATTGCGGTTGACGACGCACCGGCGCATATCGAGCGTATTTACAAGCATGTCCAGCAGGAAGCCGATTCGATCGCACCCCATAAACCGATATTGATCGGCGAATCCGGCTGGCCTAGTGCAGGTAAGCAACGCGGCTGGGCGGTGCCTGGCGTTGTCAATGAAGCCAAATTTATCCGCGGCTTGATTAAAGTCGCCAATGCCAACGGCTTTGATTACAACATCGTAGAAGCCATCAACCAATCCTGGAAAAGTGAACTGGAAGGCGTGGTGGGTGCAAACTGGGGGCTGTTTTCGGTGGATAGGAAGGAAGTCTTTCCATTAACCGGCAAAGTTTATGAAAATCCTGGATGGTATAAGGGGATGTTACTGGCTTGTGCCATTTTCCTCGTGCTTGCTGCAGTATGCAGAAAACCCTTGCTAGCCATGCAGGCCCTTCAAATGACTGGATTTTTAGTGTGTTTGCAGATATTGGCAGTGCTTTGGGTGAATCAGGCGGAATTTTTATGGTACACCAGTTACAGCAACTGGCAACGCTTGTCCGCAACGATCACCATAGGGCTCAATGCGGTATTTGGCGTTTTGCTCATGCAGCGTGCCATTGAATTATTGACAGGACAGGATGCCAGCCTGAAAAGGGGGGTATGGCTGCATACCCTTTATATATTGTTTACAGGATTTGCCGTGTTTAAAACCGCTTGTTTGGCAATTAATGGCCGTTATATCAGCTTTCCTATCGCCGCAACTTATATCCCCGTTGTTGGCGCCTTTGCATTAATGCTGGTCCGTTATGTGATTGGACGGCAATGGATAGCTATTGGATTTAATAATCTGATTGGCCATCACAACCCTAAAGCCTATCAGGATAAATGGATGGCTTATGCACTCATCACTACCGGTATCGCATTGATTGTCGGTGAAACCGCGGCATTCATGGCGAGCCGTGATCTCATCCTGGCTTATCCTGATGTGGTCAACCGGTTTGGCATAGCCTTGACGTTTACCGTGACCAATGTCCAACTAATAACCTGGCTGGGCTGTTTGCTTGTGTTGGCATTGCCTTTATTGCTTGCCGAACAGAAATCAGCGTTATCTTCTTCCCTGGGTGCGCCTTAGGACTTAAAGTTTTGGCTTAACCGTGCTTGGGGTGGCGTGTTAACATCGATTTGTGTCCCTTGCTGTTGTTTATCCATAAATATATGAAACCTGTTCGCATGGTAATAAAATGATCGGGCTGATTTTTATTCACCGCGTAGCTCTGCTACTATCATAAAACCAAAAATAATTACCGGGATAACTAAATGACTAACCAACCCATTAATGAAAAGCCAGACCGTCAAGATAGTGCAGCCAAAGTAAAATTACCTTATTTTGATTTTTTATTGGGCTTATTAAAAGAAGGCAATGAAGCGGTGGAAAAAAGCTTTGGCAAGCATGTGCATTGGGGTTATTGGGAATACCCAAAGCTTGCCAGTTTAACAGCCGATGATTTTGAACAGGCGGCTGAAAACCTCAGTGAACAGGTTTGCTTGGCAGGAAATATCCATAACGGCCTGAAAGTATTGGATGTGGGTTGCGGTTTTGGCGGAACCATCGCGCATATCAACGAGCGTTTTGTGCGCATGGATCTGGTGGGGCTGAACCTTGACGGGCGTCAATTACAGCGGGCACGGGAAATGGTTATCGCCACACCGCATAACCGCGTTGACTTCCAGCAAGGCGATGCGTGTGCCTTGCCTTTTCCTGACCAGTCATTTGATGTCGTGCTGGCAGTTGAATGTATTTTTCATTTCCCCGATCGGGAACAGTTTTTCAAAGAAGCCTATCGTGTGCTCAAACCCGGAGGATACCTCGCACTATCTGATTTTGTAGCCAGCGCCCCATTGCAGCCGTTTACAAAAATAAAGCTATCCGAATGGGGATTTTATGGGAAATGTAATTTGCAATACAGCACTGGACATTATCATGCCCTGGCAGAACAAACCCAGTTTAGTGTTCAGGTTGAGCGCAATATCACCGAAAACACCTTGCCAACTTACAGTTACCTAAGACGATTGGGCAGTAAGCACCGTATTACCCGTAAAAGCGCGGTGTTTGAGACGCTAGCCGTTGAGATGCTGAACAGGCTTGGGTTGTTGCATTATTATATTTATGGGTTTAGCAAATCAAGCGGCAAAAAAGACATAAGCAAAAACAAATAGGGCGGCATACCTTCGCCGTCGTTCAACTTATGCAAGGCACGTCAATCTATACGCTATCTAGGTTAATGGGACATACCAGCATACAAACAACGCAAATTTACACGGACATCGTGGATAGTGAGCGCAAAGCCGCTATGAACTCCATACCCTCCATAAACCTATAATCAGTTATAGAAC
>JAUYEP010000328.1 GCA_030689765.1 Methylovulum sp. | reverse complement strand
ACTACAAAACAAGCCAAAGCTCCCTTTAAACCCGTTGAAATCATTTCGCATGATTATGACTCACCGTTCGCTCAATTTCACCCCCAGTTCATGAAATAATGGCAAACTATTGCCATTTGCCATGGAAACATCACTCAACATAACGAGAATCGAACGGTCGGACGACATACCGCTACTATTGGCACAAATGCAGAAAATGGATGTGGCGGCATTGCTAGACAAGCATTTCCCGACACACGGGAACTGGCAAGGGCTGAGCCTTGGGACGGTCGCGGTCGGTTGGTTGGCCTACCTCTTAAGCGAAGGCGATCACCGGCTAAATTCCGTACAGGGCTGGTCAGCTGGGCTATTGATGACCCTGGCGGTCTGCTTGAAAACGGTTAGCTTGCGTGACCTGGATTTCAGCGACGACCGCCTGTGCCTTGTGCTGGATCATCTTGGCAGGAACGATGCAGCGTGGGAATCCTACGAGTCCGAACAGATCTCCACGTTGCTACGCGTCTATGACTTGAAGGCACGACGGGTGCGCATCGACAGTACCACGGCAAAAAGCTACGTCGCCGTCACCGAAGACGGCCTGTTCCAATTCGGACACAGTAAGGAACACCGACCGGACCTGCCACAGCTGAAGATCAACATGGCAGTGCTGGACCCTTTGGGACTGCCGTTGAGCACCACCATTGTCAGTGGCGAGTGCGCCGACGACCCCTTGTACGTGCCGGAAATACGCAAAGTACAGGCCAGCCTCGGGCAACACGGCGTGCTCTATGTGGGCGACTGCAAGATGGCAGCGCTCGGCACCCGTGCCTACCTTGCGGCACACGCTGATTATTATTTGTGCCCGCTACCGGCGGTACAAATGCCGGCAGCAGAACTACGGGCATTGCTGGAGCCGGTGTGGGCAGGTACGCAGCCATTGATCCCGGTCCATCGTGCGCCCGAAACGGCAGTCGACAAGCCGGAACACATCGCCAACGGTTTCTCCTGCAGCGTCACACTCAAGACCGAACAGGGTGGTGAGAGCATCGAATGGCAAGAGCAACGTCTGGTCGTGCAATCCCTGAAACACGCCATAGCGCAAAAAAAAGCACTGGACGCACGCCTGGACAAGGCGGAGCAGGCGATAAAAGCCCTCAACCAGCATGGGCGGGGCAGGAAACGCCTGGATGAAGAGGAATTGCGAGCGGCTGTGGAGTCTATTCTGAAGCGTTATGACCTGGTTGGCCTACTGGCGGTCGACTACTGCGTGGCAACCCAAACCACCCGCAAGCGTGCTTACCTTGGACGCCCCGCCCAAGATGTGACGGTGGTGACGGCGACCGTCAGCACCGCCCGCGCTGCCACCGCCTACGATAACACCGTGCGGTGCCTAGGTTGGCGGGTGTTTGTCTGCAATGACACCGAACTGGGTTTAGGCGAGGCGGTGCTCGCCTACCGCGAAGAATATATCGTGGAACACGGCTTCAACCGCCTCCGTGGCAAGATATTAGGCTTGACGCCGCTGTATCTCACTTCAACTACTCGCATCAAGGGTTTAATTCGCTTGCTTAGCATCGGCCTTCGGGTCTTGTGCCTGGTCGAGTTCACAGTGCGCAAAGCCTTACAGGAACAGGGCGAAAAACTCGATGGCATTTACGCGGGGAACCCCAAACGGGCGACCGTTAGGCCAACCACTGAGATGATGCTCCGTGCATTTGTTGGCATCTGCCTGGTCACTGTCGATTTCGGTGGAACAAACTGGCGCAGCGTGTCCCCGCTGAACACCGTGCAGTCACGGATTTTGGCACTACTTGGTTTCCCGGCCGTAGTTTACCAAACACTCGCTGGGCAATCTGGAGAAGTGGCCGGTAAAATGGGCGAACCGTGAGTGATAATATTTTAAATTGCTCTTGACTCATGCCAATCGCAGATCGCCATTGCCTATCTTGTTTTAAGTCGGAAACTGTAAATTTCAATTTTTTAGGCCAT
>JAUYEP010000014.1 GCA_030689765.1 Methylovulum sp. | reverse complement strand
GGCGGTCAAAGGGATTTAGGGTTTCGCCGACCTGGTGCGGTTTTGAAGTTTTGTGTGTTTCAAGGTTCAGTGGCTTCGTTAATCTTCTGTGATCGGCGCGCCCATTACCTTTACGTTAGACAAAAGGAATACAACCCCATGATTGGTACTCTCGACCTTGAAAGAATTGCTCAAAATGCCGGTACCGAAGTTAGCGAGAGTGTTTCTTATTCAGCGAGAGCGGCTAACTTTTCAAGTATTCCCTCCAATTTGCACCCTGATGTTGAAAAACGCATCAAAGCATCATATCCAAACGGACTTTATGCACACCAAGCAAAAGCAATTCAGTCAGGGCTTGCTGGGCGTAGCGTCTGTGTTGCAACTCCCACAGCTTCAGGAAAGACGCTTACTTTTACATCCCTAGCCATTTCAGGCTTACTGACATCGAAAGGAACTGGCGTTCTCGCGCTTTATCCGGCTAAGGCATTACTTCATGACCAAGAACGGAAGTGGCAAGAAGCTACCAAAGGAACAAATCTTAAAGTTTCAGTGATTGATGGCGGTGTTGAGGTTTCACAAAGAGCTGCCCGTTTAGCCCAATCACAAATCATACTCATGACACCAGATGTTTTGCACGCATGGCTGATGTCAAAGCTAGACCAAACAGAAATCCGTGCATTTTTGGCAACGTTGGGTATGGTCATCCTCGATGAAGCTCACATTTACGATGGTATTTTCGGCACTAACATGGCCTACTTACTTCGCCGTCTTCGGGCTGTCAGCGGCGTATCTCAATTTTTAGCTAGTTCAGCCACTATAGGTGATCCTATTGGCTTTCTTAACCGACTCACAGGCATTGAGTTTGACCTAATCGGTAACGATGATGATGGTGCAGCCGTACCAGAAAAACAAATCATGTTGTGCAGAATGCCAATTCGCAAAGTTTCAAAATTCCTGACGGGCTTAATGCAAGAATACGTTTCAGGTAGGCATGGCCGATTTTTGTTATTTGCAGACTCCCGTAAAAGAGTCGAAGAACTTGCCGCCGAAGGGCACCGATTGCTTCATAAAACCGAAGAGTCTCAAAGCGGTATTGAAGATGTTGACGACATCTTGGATAACATGATTGAACCAAGGGTATTGCCTTACCGTGCCGGCTACGAGGAAGAAGACCGTGAAACCATCCAAAAGGCATTAACCACCGGAACATTATTGGGCGTAATAACGACCAGTGCGCTAGAACTTGGCATCGATATTGGTGATATTGAACTGGTTGTTATGCTAGGCGAGCCTCCGTCAGTCAAATCTTTTTGGCAACGAGCTGGGCGAGCAGGTCGGTTAAATCAAGGGTTAGTCGTTTTACTCGACTTGGACGGGCGGGTCACATCTATGGGGTTGCAACGTTATCTTGAACGCCCTCCTGAACCCAATTGGCTTTATCTGGACAATGAATATCTTCAGTATGCCAATGCGCTTTGCGCGGCTGAAGAGCAACTGCAAACCACTAAGAGCTTGTATTCAAGAACACCTTTATCAACATTGCCAAAAACGTTTTTGGAACTGCTCGACAATGAACTCGAACCTACCCGCTCTATTCCGCACGATCTTTACCCACTAAAACAACAAGCCATTGGCAGCGCAAGCCCACATCGTGCCTTCCCTTTGCGAAGCGGGATTGAAAAAACATACCAAGTAACGTGCCATACTTTACCTAATCAGCGGCTTGGTACATTGAGTTATTCCCAAGTATTGCATGAGGCATTTCCTGGTGCTATCTACCGTTACATGACCAAGCCCTATCGTGTTTTTCAGCTTAAACATGCAAAAGGAGAAATTACCACGTCAAAAGCTAAGGGCGGTGGACGTACCACGCCCATTGTCCAAACGGCAGTTTTTCCTCAATTTAATGACGCTATGTATTTCATTCGCCAGTCAGCTTCAGGGTTTATAGCGGAGTGTCGCGTTCAGGTTTCAGAACGTGTTATCGGCTTTACTGAGCAATATGGTCAAAATAAAAATGAAATAATATATGCTCCAGGCAATTCCTATTCACAAAAACCGCTGAACCGCTACATTGATACAACTGGCGTGTGTTTTTTCTTCCAGAATGAACAGCTCCAACGCGAAAATTTAAGCAAATATATTGGTCTTGCATTTTGTAATGTTTGTTCTGTTCAGGAGCGCGATGTTGGCTGGGGAGCTTTCATTAGCCAATCATCGCCTATCAGTCCTGATGCAGTGAAAGGGCTTGCCGTTTATGATTCCGCTTACGGTTCTTTACGCTTAACACGGCAAATACCGTTACGCTTGGACGAAATTTTAAAAGAAGCAGTACGAATCTCAACGGCTGAAGGTGCCCCACAGATTGCGGCGGGTATTGAAGAAATCGCCAGTCAAGTGATATTGTTTGGGCAAGCCCAAGAAAACATAACGGCAACTGAAATTTTTACGGCGGGAAATGATGATGGCTGGATTACTGTTATTGCTCCAAATCAACCTGCCATTTGCCATGATGGTCAATCCCATATCAACGAAGAAGTAATTGTGTTGCAGTATGTGTATACACCCCAAGGTATCCGTTACACGCTCAAGGCAGGGCGTGATGATGTAAAATGGCAAGTGACCGCCGCCATGATCCATCCTATCAACGGTGTCTCAAAAATTGAACAGTACAATGTCAATACGGGTGAAACAAAAACATCATGAAAGTATGAAAAAACAATAGAAATGCCCAAAAAAATTAACGCGATAAGATGCGCTACGCATAGGATGTGCTGAGGTACGAAGCGCATCAATCGAGTTACCAAGTCTAACTTAACGCTCAAGCGGAGCTGCGCAAAAAGCCGCGCAGCCCGCTTAGCTTCGCGTTAGGCTTTCTGGGGTGAAAGTTGTTGGTTTCGGTTTGCCTTCGTGAGCTTCGGTGTTGCGGGCAGTTTTTTGGTTTGTTTCGGGCTTGCGTTGCACGTTTGCAGCTTGGGTGTGTATTTTGCGGGCATCAGCTAGTTCGGTGGTGTCGCACAGTCGGATGCGTTTGCGTCATGCGCGGTGTGGCTTGGGGGCTGTTATCCGTCTTGGGTGCGCCGCGCACGACGCAAGCCGCAGGTTCGGTGTTGGTCAGCGTCCGGTGCATGATTTAGCT
>JAUYEP010000195.1 GCA_030689765.1 Methylovulum sp. | reverse complement strand
TTTTTGGCTGGCACTGTTGAGGGTTTGCCCATCAACCGTAATGCTGCCGAGGCCGTCGCTGTCGGTAATGAGGTCGATGCCGTAGTTGTCGGTGAAGGTGTAGGTGTCTGTGCCTTCGCCGCCGGTTAGGGTGTCGTTGCCGTCTTCGCCGTTTAGTGTGTCGTTGCTTTCACCGCCATTGAGCATGTCATTGCCGTTGCCGCCGTCGAGCGTATCATTGCCATCTTCGCCCAATAGAATATCGTTGCCTGATTGGCCTTGCAGTGTGTTGCCGTTTGCGTCACCTATCAATAAATCATCTATGTAGCCTGTGCGGGTGGTATCGTCTTCACCCGTTAAATCGGCTTTTGGAGTTTGTGCATCATCATAGCAAACTTGAATGTTGAGAGGATTGATAGAACCAAGCGTTAGGTTATTAGGTTTAAGAAATTCGGTTTCTATTGTATCCGCTGCTCGGCGGAGTTCGAGTTCTAATTTTTGGGTGGAATAACCAGAAAAAGCAGCACCCATCGCGCTTAGGTCACCATTTGATAACCCAATATCATTGCTCTTTGCGTTGTCATAATTGATCATCCCGCCATTGTTATCATAAGATTCGCTATAGTGATGGGTATACATCTTATATATACCAACGGCCTCTTCTTTGCTCACAGAGCCAGACGGGGAGTCATATAACCCAAATATAGAGGCCTCTGAGTAGCGGCGACTTTCATTTTGATCTGCCGCATGCACATAACGAATCTGGTACCACGCTTCGGCACGTGCTTGGTAAGGATCGGCAAGGCTTAAGGCAGCCTGTACTCCAGAACCAAATACACCATTGAACTTGGCCGATACCAGCGCAACCAATTCATCCGAATAAGGCAGCCCTGTATGGGATATGACATAATTCACTTCTGTTGTGGCAATGGTCTTGAAAACGGAATCTATCTGCGCGTCAGTCATGACAAAGGGTTGGCCATAAGCGGCGTTCATCTGCTGTATTAATGCGGCCTTAATTTGCGATTCCGTTCCTGAGTTAGGCGGATTATTAATAATTGCCAATAAAGCATTTTTAGTTGCTGTATCGGTTATTCCCATTGCAGTAAAGACAAGGTCTCGGGTAGCGGAACTGTAAAGGTCGAAGCCAATGCCTATGGTTACATGTCTTATTCCTCCGACTGTTGATGTGTCAAGATAAGGTTCATTAGGAGGCTTTCCGCCTTCTAACTGTCTAAGAAAAACTTCGAGTCTTGTGTAAAACTCTGCTTCGGTTAAAGCGTTTGTTGCGATAGTCATTTTGTTTTCTCCAGATAAAGGTTAATAGTGATATTTTCCAAAACGGAAGTGCCATGAAATAAGGCCGTCTGAGTCATACTCGACAATATTTGCGTAATTTGGAATCTTGTAAGGCAAGGTAAACCTTAAATAAGCTAGATTACCTATACATTTATGCGGCTTTAGTTTTAACTTATATGTCTTGAATTGACTGCTTTCATTAAGGGTATAAGTATCTCCAAATACATCATCAAAGGTTGTCCCATAAGGTTCTTTTTCTATCGAATAGTTGGTCTTGCAATAAAATTTTGTGGCCGCTTCACTACCGCCCCAAATAATCACATGATCTGTAATCAAAATGGTTCCATAACGTGCTTCCGCCCTACCATCACTAAACCACAGCCCTTTAAGATCACCATTCTCCGGGCTTGCCGATTCACCCGGATGCCCGTCAACAATGGCTTCAAGCTCACGAATCCTATTGCGGTTACTGTCAACCACACAGTCCCTGTCTTGGCACAGTTCTTTTTTCTTAAGCCACCGGCGTTGATTTTTCTTAAGTTTTGGCGAGTAATTGCTGGAAAATAGCGCAAATTCGTAAACCAGCGATACTTGATAATCTAATCCCAGCAGCTTTCCATTATCATGGAAACTCATATCGCAAACGAGGTATCTCATATGTGCTGACAGCTTTGAACAATACTGGCTGGGAACTGCTATTGCTATTGGCGCAGCACCAAATAAGACCGCAATAACTGGGGTCAGAGCAAACTTAAATTTAGAACTGGGATTAGGGTTAGGGTTAGGTCTTTTATTGTGCGTATCTTTGAACGGCATTAGGGTTAGGAAAGGGGGCGATTGATTTTTCATTTTGTTTCCTTTTCGCGACGCATTCTGTTGTTGGCGGTCAGATTCGGTATGGGCTTCGGCAGAGATACTATCCTAATTTTTAAAAAACATCTAACGTTTAAACTGAGATGACTAACAGCCAAAGCTGTAAGACGGATTCGCCGCGAGGCAATCCGGTGTGCCCAGCATGGGCTAAAACTTGTTATCTGAGTGCGTGTTTCAAAAGTATCAAAAATAGCTATGAGTTAGAATACTGAACATTTAGCCCATGAGCAGAAAGAAGCGTAAATCAAAAATTAAACGTTACCCGACCGACCTGAACGATAAAAAATGGGACATCATTAACCCGTTATTGCCCGGAGCGTTGCCAGGCGGTCGTCCACGAAAAATAAGTGTAAGAAAGCCCGTCAATGCGATCCTGTATGTGACGCGAAGCGGTTGTGCTTGGCGGTTGTTGCCGCACGGGTTTCCGCCTTGGCAGACGGTGGAAAAAACGGGGTCAGGTTTTTCATTGTGCATAGCTTTAAACGGTATTAAGGACGGGTTCGATTGATTCTTCATGTTGTTCCCTTTTTGCGAAGCATTCTGTTGTTGACGGTCAAATCAGATATGGACTTGGCAGAGATGCTATCTTAATTTTCAGAAAAAGCCTAACGTTTAAGATGGGACGCTTAACAACCAAAACACCTCATCGGCTAAAAATAACCGGGGTCAAAATAAACTTAAATCCCTGCTAATTTAAGTTTATTTTGACCCAGACTATCTGCGCCGCCCAGTCCGTCCAGCCAGTTGGCCTGGTCGTTGCCGGTGATGCGGTTGGCAAGTCCGT
>JAUYEP010000316.1 GCA_030689765.1 Methylovulum sp. | reverse complement strand
CAACTGATGTCAAGCAGACGCTTAGTGGAAACCGACATCGGGCAATTGAGCGGACGTCCCCATATCGAAAAAGTCCGGGCACGCGACACTTGGCTGACCGCTTTATCCGTAAACTGCTTGCCCATACCATGGGGTGTTTCTTGGGGAAATTACTTGGCAACCCAGCTTTGCTTTTTGAGGCGTTGGTTGAGGTTTAAAAGTTGAGCATCGCGTATATTAACCACTACCATCCCCTGAAAATACACTATTTTGACAGGGTAGCGAAATTTTAAAACACGCTCTAAGAGTTGCAAAATCACCGGCTTCCAACCGGTTCATTTTAGTTGAAACATTACAGCGCTATCTTTGATTGCCTCGCATTAGGGTCGGAAGCTAGAATCGCTGCGCTAGATTTAAAATTTGACATTATAAAGTGTTCTCTATATCATCAACCTAGCTTGAAATTTTTTGCCACTATGTATCTTTACGAAGTTTTTTCTGTAATTGCTCGTCCTGCTTATCATTAGTAACTCTTAAATTTCCCAGCTCCATCAGCCTGAAAAGGCTTTACACTCATTTTATTAGGATTACACATGACTACTGGTACAGTTAAATGGTTTAACTCAGAAAAAGGTTTCGGTTTTATTCAACAAGAAAGCGGCCCCGATGTTTTTGTTCATTTTCGTAACATCAACAGCTCCGGCTTCAAGTCTTTAGATGAAGGCCAAAAAGTACAATTCACTGTCACACAAGGCCAAAAAGGCCCACAGGCAGAAGAAGTAACTATCATCTAACACTTAAAGCGACAATCCGAACCATTCGGGTTGTCGCTTTTTTAATGCCCATGGTCAACTGATTATATAAGCTAGAAAACACTACCCTTACATCTATCGCAAACGTTTGAGCGCTGCTTCAGTCTTATCTATGGTTTTATCTAGCACTTCATTGTCGTGCGCCGCCGAAACAAAGCCCGCCTCAAAAGCTGAGGGTGCTAAATAAACCCCTTCTTCCAGCATCGCATGAAAAAAGCGTTTGAATAATATTTGATTGCACTGCAATACTTGAGTAAATGTAGTGATTTGTTTTTCTGAGCTAAAAAACAAACCAAACATCCCACCGACACTATTCGTTGTTATAGCAATATCCGCTTTGTCGGCGCATGCCTTTATGCCAAGCATCAATTTTTCGGTTTTTGCGGTCAAGCCTTCGTAAAAATCTGGCTGGGCGATTAATTCCAACGTTTTTAAGCCTGCCGCCATTGCAACAGGATTGCCGGATAACGTTCCCGCCTGATAAACAGGGCCTAATGGGGCAAGATATTCCATAATCTTGCGTTGTCCGCCAAATGCGCCGACTGGCATACCGCCACCAATAATTTTGCCCAATGTGGTCAAATCAGGTTGTATATTATAAATGCCTTGCGCACCTTGTAGGCCAACTCTGAACCCAGTCATCACTTCATCAAAAATCAGTACGCTCTGATAATCATCACAGACTTGGCGCAAGGTTTCTAGAAAACCCAGCACTGGTGGAATGCAATTCATATTGCCAGCAACGGGCTCAACGATGATGCAGGCGATCTGCTCGCCTATGTCTGCAAATAAATTTCGCACTGAATCGCTGTCGTTATACGTTAGTGTAATCGTATGCTCCGCAACTGAGGCAGGTACGCCTAAAGAACTGGGTACACCGAAAGTCAATGTGCCTGAACCCGCCTTTACCAATAACGAATCAGAATGGCCGTGATAACAGCCCTCAAATTTAACGATTTTATCGCGCTTGGTATAGCCTCTGGCCAAGCGAATAGCACTCATTGTTGCCTCCGTGCCGGAACTGACCATTCTAACCAGATCAATCGACGGTATCATAGCGCATACTCGTTGCGCCATTAATGTTTCAATCTCCGTGGGTGTACCAAAGCTTAAGCCTTTGTCGGCAGCCTGCTTGACAGCGGCAATCACTTCAGGATGGGCATGTCCTAAAATCATAGGGCCCCAAGAACCAACATAGTCGATATAAGGCTTACCTGAACTATCGTAAATATACGCCCCTGATGCGTGGTCAATAAAAACCGGTGTGCCGCCCACGCCACTAAAAGAGCGTACCGGTGAATTTACTCCCCCAGGGATTACTTGTTTTGCACTGGAAAATAACGTGATTGCTTCAGTCATTGTTGGCTTTTGTAAAGGTTAAAATCAGGGTGTTAAAGGATAAGATAACTTTACCATGATTGAAAGGGCTCAATGCGTTAAAATGCCAAAGCTCAAAAAACTAAAGGGAGAAATATGAAATCCAGAGATAGACGCCGTGGGTTGGTGCTGGTTAATACTGGTGACGGTAAGGGCAAGTCGTCCAGTGCATTAGGTATGGTTTTTCGGGCTGCGGGCTGGGGTATGAAAGTGTGCGTCATCCAATATATTAAAGGTCAATGGCAAACTGGCGAGCAAAAAGCCGCGATGCGCTTTGACAATATTGAATGGCATGCACTAGGTGATGGGTTTACTTGGGATACCAAAAATCCTGAGCAGGATATTAAAACCAGCCAGGAAATATGGGAGTTCAGCAAACAGAAAATTATTTCTGAAGTTTATGATGTCATTTTACTGGATGAAATAAATTATTGCTGTGGCTATAACTGGATTTCTGGTGCGGAAATCGCGCAATTTATTCACGAGAAAAAAGCGCCGTGGTTGCATTTAATTCTTACGGGTCGCAATGCCCCACCAGAAATCATCGCCATTGCCGATACGGTAACCGAAATGGGCAACATCAGGCATGCGTATGAACAAGGCATTAAGGCTGAACAAGGCATTGAATTTTAAACTAATAAAAATACTGTCGCTGACGCGGCTGGTTCACAATGAGGAGAGCAAAATGTCTGAAACAATGAAAATCATACTGGCTGTTGTTGGTGTTTTTGCGGCCGGTTTTATTATGGTGGGCACTAACAAACAACAGTCCACCGAACAATTGGAAGCGGCATCAATGATTAGAAGTTATGTCGCGATACAAACAATGGCGAATGACAAATGTCCACAGGCGATCAAAAAAGCGACTGGAGAACAAGTGTTTTTCCCATCCGAAACCCAGAGCGATAAAGAAAGCTATGTCACACTGAAGTGGGTGGGCGAAAACAGTAAAGCAGGTGGGTTTAAATCCGCGTCATGCACATTACGTGCATCCTTAGGCGGCATTTCCGAACTCATTGTTGATGATAAAGTTATTATCAAGAAATAGGTTTTTGTCCTGCATCGGGAACTGAAGCTTACAAACCAACCTATGCAATATGGAATTGATCTGAATAGCGACATCAAGCTTTAGTTTGTGGCATCCCGCAAGAAAACGTTGCCCAGTGTTTGTTGCAAGGGACATTAACGGTAAAGCATCCCACTAAAAACAGGCTAGCAACACCTGTTGCTACATTAGCATCAGGTGGTTTGCTACAGGCCCAATAAGACTTTATAACAGTGACTTTAGTTTGTTTAGCCGTATATTTTTCTGCATAATGTAACCACAGTTTAAATTGTTCCAAGATTTTCAATACGTTCAACACAAGGTTTAGTGATATGTCAGAATTGATGGGTAGCGGAGTGGAGTTAATGTTCGTCGGCATGGGCATCGTATTTTTGTTTCTGACGATGCTGGTGATTGCGATTAATCTAATGTCATCGTTGGTGCAGCGTTTTTTTCCTGAAGCACCAGCGACAACATTGGTCGTTCCTGTAGTGACCAGCACTATAGATAAGCAAACTGTAGCTGCGATTACTGCGGCGTTGCATCAATATAGAAATAAGCAAAAATGATCATTTTTGGAAGGATGGAAACTATAGTAATTCACTGTAGTTCGCCATATCAAGGACGCAATTATGCGATATTCAATTGACCAGAAGGGTCATACGATTAAAGTCTCACAGAGCAACTAGGAGAAACCAAACATGACTAAAAAACACACCAAGCCCTTAACTATTACTGAGGTCGTCTTGCGAGATGCGCATCAGTCTATTTTAGCCACGCGCTTACGCATTGAGGATATGTTGCCGATTTGTAAAAAACTCGACGAAATCGGTTATTGGTCTATAGAGTCATGGGGCGGAGCTACTTTTGATGCCTGTATCCGTTATTTGGGCGAAGACCCTTGGGAACGGTTGCGCTTATTGAAAGCGGCGATGCCTAAAACGCCTCAGCAAATGTTGTTGCGTGGACAAAATATTTTAGGTTACCGGCATTATGCCGATGATGTGGTTGATAAATTTGTTGAACGCTGCGCAATCAATGGGGTAGATGTATTCCGTATCTTTGATGCCATGAACGATATGCGCAACATTGAACATGCCGTCAAAGCTGTCCTGACAACTGATGCTCATGCACAAGGTACGATTTCTTATACCACCAGTCCGGTGCATACTATAGACGTATGGGTTAATCTGGGTAAACAGATCGAAGATATGGGTGCTCATTCTATCTGTATTAAAGACATGGCCGGATTGTTAAAGCCTTATGATGCGTTTGAACTGGTTAGCCGCTTAAAACAAAGCACCAATATCCCGATACATTTACATTGCCATGCAACCACCGGACTCAGTGTTCCGAGTATCATCAAAGCCGCAGAAGCGGGCATCGATAATGTCGATACCGCTATTTCATCGATGAGCATGACTTACGGTCACAGTGCGACCGAAACGATAGTGGCGAGCCTTGAAGGGACAGAGCGCGATACCGGTCTGGATTTGGTTAAACTGGAAGACATCGCGCATTATTTCAGGGACATACGCAAAAAATACGCGCAATTTGAAGGCAGTTTAAAAGGCGTGGACGGACGCATCTTAATCGCGCAAGTTCCAGGCGGTATGCTGACTAATATGGAAAGTCAGTTGAAAGAACAAGGTGCTGCAGACCGGTTTGATGATGTCATGCACGAAATTCCCCGGGTGCGCGAAGATCTGGGGTTCATTCCTTTGGTAACGCCAACATCGCAAATCGTAGGCACCCAAGCTGTCATTAATGTCATGAATGGTGAGCGATATAAAACCATCACAAAAGAAACGGCAGGCGTGTTAAAAGGCGAATATGGCGCAACACCCGCTCCCGTTAACAAAGCGTTGCAAGATAAGGTACTCGAAGGAGCGCAGCCGATCACCTGCCGACCCGCTGATTTGATTGAGCCGGAAATGGACAAGCTAATTGCCGAAGTAAAGGATAAAGCTCAGACCGAAAATGTAAAATTGGTTGGCAATATCGAAGAAAACGCGTTGATTAACGGCATGTTTGCCCAAGTGGGTTGGAAATTTCTGGTTAATCGCGGAAACCCATCAGCCTTTGAACCTGCGCCAAATAAAGAAGCTTTTGTTGCCACTAATACATCCAAAGCAAGCAATGAAATTAAAACCATCGAAACGTATACGGTTAATGTAGATGGACGAAGCTTCAATGTTGCCGTCGGACCAGGCGGGGCGGCATTAACCATTCAGCCATCCACTGTCGAGGTCAAGCATACTGATCTTACGGCTCATAGCGGTGTCGTAGTTTATGCACCAATGGCAGGTAACATTCTGAAAATTTTGGTCAATGAAGGCAGTGTTATTGCAGAAGGTCAAATCGTCGTCATTATGGAAGCCATGAAAATGGAAACTGAAGTGCGTTCCAAATTTGCTGGCATCGTTAGTGCTGTCCACGTCAAAGAAGGTGGTGCAGTTGCGGGTGGTAACGCTCTGGTTTCTTTATAACAACGCATACAGACAGGGACATTTATGGAAAATCTTATTTCACTCTGGCAAAGCACCGGTATTTACAACTTTACCGGTGGCCAGGCGTTCATGATGCTGGTTGGTTTTTTACTACTGTTTCTAGCTATTAAAAAAGGTTTTGAACCTTTACTGCTATTACCGATAGGCTTCGGAGCAATTCTCAGCAATATTCCGGTGGCAGGGATTGCTGAAGAAGGTGGACTTTTGTATTACCTGTATTTTGGTATTAAAGCCGGTATCTTCCCGTTGCTCATTTTTATGGGCGTAGGAGCGATGACAGACTTTGGCCCGATGATAGCTAACCCCAAAACTTTGCTGTTAGGTGCCGCAGCACAATTTGGCATTTTCGCATCGCTGTTGGGTGCATTAGCTCTCAATGCCATACCCGGTCTAGAATTTACGCTGAAAGATGCCGCCGCCATAGGTATTATTGGCGGAGCTGATGGCCCTACCGCTATTTATGTTGCATCAAAGCTATCACCTGATTTATTGGGTGCGATTGCGGTAGCTGCTTATTCGTACATGGCATTGGTGCCACTGATTCAACCCCCGATCATGCGGGCATTGACGACAGAAGATGAACGCAAAATTGAAATGAAGCAGATGCGTGCCGTGAGCAAAGCTGAAAAAATCGTGTTTCCATTGATGTTGCTGCTGCTGTCAATCTTGCTGCTACCGTCAGCTACCCCACTCATCGGCATGTTCGCTTTGGGTAATTTGATGAATGCTTCCGGCGTGGTTGAGCGTTTAAGTCAAACCGCACAAAATGAATTAATCAATATCGTCACCATCTTTTTAGGCTTGTCCGTTGGCTCAAAATTGAATGCCCATGCTTTTTTACAAATAGAAACACTGGGGATTTTGGCGTTAGGTGCCTGTGCCTTCGCTATTGGTACAGCATCAGGTGTGATCATGGCAAAAATCATGAATCGGTTCAGCGATACGCCCATTAATCCGTTAATTGGTGCAGCGGGGGTTTCTGCTGTACCAATGGCCGCCCGCGTTGCAAACAAATTAGGATTGGAAAGCAACCCACATAATTTTCTGTTGATGCATGCGATGGGGCCTAATGTCGCCGGTGTAATTGGATCAGCGGTAGCTGCTGGGGTTTTGTTGAGTTTAGTGAAATAGTCCTGGGGACTAAACCAGCGTACTGCGGCCACGCGCCCCTTTCCAGCCGCCGACAACAACGGGGCTTCCTTTGGGCTTCAATGACTTTTTTGGGTTGGCCTTTATGGCCTGCCAGCAGATAGGCCCCGTCGCATCCGACCACTCCCGACAGGGTTATGGGCCTTTTTTTATCAATGCCCGTGCGCAGGTGGCAGGTCTATACTGCAAAACCGTCCTCGTTCAAGCCCAGCTCTTGGGCAATCTGCCGGTTGGATAAACAAGTTCCATGTTGACAGGCACAGCACCCAGACCGACAATGGCTGGTGATGCCCCGACAAAACCGTGCCGCCGCTGCCGCAATGCGGGCAGGTGGCATCTCGGCCCAACGTAACTGCCGGATGCTGGCGTAACACTGGGCTTCGCTGACGTGTGTTTGATTGTGATGATTGAGGTTTCCTGTGTCTATTTTATCAAAAGACCTCAAAACACATATTGAGCGTAAATTAATAGTAAAAAACACCCGTTACACTTGCCGGTGTTTCAGGCACAAAAAAGCCGGACTAAGCTAGCCAATGATGCGCTATTTGATGGCCATATGAAAACGCAAACCCGATAAGGGCTTATTGTGGCATACAAAAGTCATCGGGCGCTATTAGAACAGCACGGCATCCGGCAGGGCATGAGCCGTAAAGGGAATTGCTGGGAAGGCCTGTCCCTTGGGGACAATGCGGTTTCGAAAAGTTTCTTCCATACCTTGAAACAGGGTCAGGCCTATCAAAACAGTGACGGAGCCAAGAAAGCTATTTTTGAGTATGTCGGGCTTTTACAACCGTGAGCGGCTGCATTCTGCCAACGGCGTGTGTTGCCAGTGTAAAGCGGCCTAACTTTGTGTCCGGAAAAGTGTTGACATATCAGACTGAGATGCCAGATTAAGAACAGCTGTCTTTTTGCCGCACACTTCTGTTGCTAACAATACACTTATGATATGATGCACACTTTTATTTATTGAGGTAATACAAATGGCTAAAGAAGATCAAATCGAAATGGAAGGAAAAGTAATAGATACGCTGCCAAATACTATGTTTCGTGTACAACTGGAAAATGGCCACATTGTAACTGCACACATTTCAGGCAAAATGCGTAAACATTACATCCGTATCCTTACTGGCGATAGCGTTAAAGTTGAAATGACACCTTATGATTTAAGCAAAGGCCGTATCTCGTTCCGTATGCGCTAGTTCCACCCTCTAGGGTTATCCCCTATCCCGAATAGAACATAGCGCCTGCGTCCTGCTGATTAACTATTTTCAGAAACAATCAGTTCTTTGCTTTCTATATCAAAACCAAGTTCGTTATTCTCTACAACTATTCTGACATGACCGCCGTGGGCCAGTTTGCCGAACAGCAAGTCATTCGCCAGAGGTTTTTTAATTTTTTCCTGGATTAAACGCGCCATCGGTCTTGCGCCCATTTTGGCGTCACAGCCATTTTCAGCCAGCCATAAACGCGCCTCGGCATCCAAGGCCAGCGTGACTTGCTTGTCTGCGAGCAGGGCTTCAAGCTCAAATATGAATTTATCGACGACATGCCCGACGATGGAAATATCCAGCGGTTTGAACTGGATAATGGCATCCAGGCGGTTGCGGAATTCAGGTGAAAACCCTTTTTCGATTACTTTCATGCTGTCGGTAGCGTGGTCTTGATGGGTAAAGCCTATCGACGCGCGGCTGCCTTCTTCCGCCCCGGCATTTGTCGTCATTACCAGGATAATATTGCGGAAATCCGCTTTGCGTCCGTTGTTATCGGTTAAGGAGCCGTGATCCATCACCTGCAATAACAGGTTAAACACATCAGGATGTGCTTTTTCAAGCTCATCAAGCAGCAATACGGCATGAGGATGCTTGGTAATCTGTTCAGTCAATAAGCCTCCCTGATCGAAACCGATATAACCTGGAGGTGCGCCTATGAGCCTGGAAACAGTATGCCTCTCCATGTACTCGGACATATCAAAGCGGATGAGTTCGACGCCCAGCACCTTGGCCAACTGTCGGGTCACTTCGGTCTTGCCGACGCCGGTGGGTCCTGCAAACAGAAACGAGCCTATGGTTTTTTGACTGTCACGCAGTCCAGCCCGCGATAGTTTTATTGCCGATGCCAAAGCGCCGATCGCCTCGTCCTGGCCAAACACCAGCATTTTAAGGTTTTTCTCCAGATTGGCGAGGTTGTCTATGTCATTCGAAGAGACTGATTTTGCCGGTACCCGGGCAATTTTTGAGACGATTTCCTCTATTTCGGCAGTATCGATTAACTGCTTGCGTTCCGTCTCCGCCGTCATACGTTGTTTTGCCCCTGCCTCATCAATGACATCAATGGCTTTGTCTGGCAAATGCCGGTCATTAATATAACGGTCTGATAGTTCGGCAGCAACGCGCAAGGCGTCGGCAGAATAGGTCACGTCATGATGCTCTTCAAAACGTGATTTCAGGCCTTTTAAAATTAAAATAGTGTCTGCGACCGACGGTTCCAGTACATCAACTTTCTGGAAACGTCGCGCCAGCGCATGATCTTTCTCAAAAACACTGCGGTATTCCTGATAGGTGGTGGAGCCTATGCAGCGCAACTGACCGGAAGCAAGCGCTGGTTTCAGCAGGTTGGAGGCATCCATCACACCACCTGAAGCAGAGCCAGCGCCGATAATGGTATGAATTTCATCGATAAACAGGATCGCGTCCGGTTCTTTTTTAAGTTGATTGATAAGTCCCTTAAGGCGTTTTTCGAAATCGCCACGGTATTTTGTACCAGCAACCAATGCGCCCAGATCCAGCGAGTAAATGACGCTTTTCATCAATACTTCAGGCACGTTTTCTTCAACAATTTTTTTTGCCAGGCCTTCGGCGATAGCGGTCTTACCCACGCCCGCTTCGCCGACCAATAACGGGTTATTTTTGCGGCGACGGCAAAGCGTCTGTATGGTGCGCTCGATTTCCAATTCCCGTCCGATTAGCGGGTCAATCCTGCCCCGCAAGGCTTCTTCATTAAGATTGGTCGCGTATCTTTCCAATGGACTTCCAGCATCAGTCTCAGGATTACCCGTTTCTGACGCCCGCTCACTTGATGATTCATTGTCCTGTTCGGCTTTTGAAATACCATGCGCCAGATAATTCACGACATCGAGCCTTGATATATCCTGCTTGTTTAACAAATAAACCGCATGGGAGTCTTGCTCACTGAACAGGGCTACAAATAAATTAGCGCCGGTAACCTCTTTTTTGTCAGAAGCCTGGACATGAAAAACAGCGCGTTGCAATACGCGTTGAAACCCAAGCGTAGGCTGTGTTTCACGATGTATGCCTTGGGGAATCAACGACATGGTTTCATCAATGAACTGCACTAACTGTCCGCGTAAGAGCTTAATATTGCAGCAGCAAGCTTTCATTACCGCTTCAGCAGCGGCATTATCGAGCAGCGCCAGCAACAAATGTTCAACGGTGATAAACTCATGACGTTTATCATGGGCATTTTTAAAGGCGGAATTTAACGTAACTTCAAGTTCTTTGCTTAACATAAACGCTCCACTTACACTACTTCCATTGAGCACAACAAAGGATGTTGATGCTCTCGAGAATACTCATTGACAATAACTACTTTGGTTTCGGCGACATCTTTAGCATACGTTCCGCAAACACCCACGCCTTGGGTATGTATTTGTAGCATGACCTGAGTTGCCAGATCTTCAGACATGGCAAAAAAATCCATTAACACCTCAATTACAAAATCCATCGGTGTGAAATCATCATTCAACAAGATAACTTTGTACAAAGGCGGTCTTTTTAGCTTAGGTTTGGCTTCCCTGAGAGCCAAACCGTCATCATTATCTTCAAGCGGATCAAAGTCGGACATAGTAACCCATAAAAAAAGACTTCATGTGCAATAACATAATGCTAATAGACGCGTATTTCAAGTTGCGCAAATAACAAAATATCATAATGATCCGTTCTGTCCATACTACGCAATCTTTGCCAGCATAATATCCTTAAATCGGATACTATAGCGGATTTTATTAAAACCTGGATTCATTTATGGTCTGGAAACCACACGTTACCGTTGCCGCTATTATTGAGCGGGATAACCGTTTTTTGCTGGTTGAAGAAGAAACACCGCGCGGCCTGCAATTTAACCAACCTGCAGGGCATTTTGAAAAAGACGAAGATTTGATTGCCGCCGTTAAACGTGAAGTGCTAGAAGAAACCGCTTGGCAATTTGAGCCTGAATATATCACCTCAATACAGCTGTGGCGAAGAAATCCTGATTACCCAACTTTTCTCAGGGTTTGTTTTGCAGGTTCCTGTCACAGCTATAATCTGAACCAACCGTTAGATGCCGGCATCGTAGCCACGCACTGGCTGACGCGTGATGAAGTCGCCCAGCAACAAGAGCGTATGCGCAGCCCGTTGGTGTTGATCGGCATAGACGAATACCTTGGCGGACAACGCCATCCTTTATCATTGCTTAAATCATTTCTTGATCTTGACCATGCGTAAAAACATAATCGTCGGCATGTCTGGTGGCGTTGATTCTTCAGTAACTGCGTTACAGCTTTTGGAGCAAGGCCATCAGGTCACCGGTTTATTTATGAAAAACTGGGAAGAAGATGATGGCACCGAATACTGCACTGCCATGCAGGATCTTGCCGATGCGCAACAAGTCTGCGACAAACTGGGCATTACCTTAAAAACGGTTAATTTTGCCGCCGAATACTGGGATGAAGTATTTGAGGTCTTCCTGTCTGAATTCAAAGCCGGACGCACACCGAACCCTGATATTCTCTGCAATAAGCATGTTAAATTCAAAGCGTTTTTGAATTATGCGATTGACGATTTGGGCGCTGATTATATCGCTACGGGGCATTATGCCCGTGTCGCTACGTTCCCAAGCCACGGACATGGGAACATAGGCGAATACTTTTTATTAAAAGGCCTTGATCCCAATAAAGACCAAAGCTATTTCCTCTATACACTAGGACAAAAGGAGTTATCTAAGACCCTGTTTCCTATCGGTCATTTGCACAAGCCGGAAATTCGCGCCTTGGCCAAAAAGGCGGGGTTTGATAACTACAAGAAAAAAGACAGCACGGGTATTTGTTTTATAGGCGAGCGTAAATTCACTGAGTTTTTGCAGCGTTATTTGCCCACCCAGCCCGGTGAGATGCGTACCCCGGAAGGCCAGTTGATCGGCAAACATCACGGCTTGATGTATTACACCTTCGGTCAACGTCAGGGCTTAGGCATAGGCGGCGCTAAAGATGCCCCAGACGAGCCCTGGTATGTGCTGGACAAGGATTTGGACGACAATGTGCTGATCGTGGGGCAAGGGCATGATCATCCATTGATGCTACATAACACACTGGAAGCCGGTGATCTGGACTGGTGCAATAATAAGCCCCTTACCGGGCCTTTACGCTGCGGTGCAAAGACCCGGTATCGCCAGACCGATCAAGCCTGCTATCTGGAGCCATTATCTAACGGACGTTGCAAGGCTTTGTTCGACCAGCCGCAACGGGCGATTACACCGGGGCAATCGGTGGTGTTTTATGATGGCGCGATGTGTTTAGGCGGTGGGATTATTGAATCCAAAGCGAACGGGCCTATCCCCCACGCCTAAGAGACTGTGAAAGTATTCGTGAATATACATTATTCACCACGAAGATCACGAAGGAC
>JAUYEP010000313.1 GCA_030689765.1 Methylovulum sp. | reverse complement strand
AACACGTACTAAAACTAAAGGACAGGCATAAAAAGGTCATTCCGCCCCGTTTTCAATATTACCAATGACGGTCAAACCAGCCTATTATGGCTTTCGCCAACGATTTCTTAAGCGTCCATGGCAAACTGGCAAATTGAACCGTACCAACAACCTGCAGCACCCATTTCCTGGTTGGCACATCGTAACACGCGGTATCGAACAATAATGTCAAGGGAAAGGGTAAGTCAATATTAACCCAACTTTCAGAAGCAGACAGTGGTTGTGATAATTGCAAACGCCCAACACCGAGCAATATCTGCCCACCGTTAGCCAGGTTGATGGCTACTGTATTTTTTATTACGGTATTGCGCTTGCCAAAAAGCAAAGCATTCGCGTCTATCCACGGTATCCGCTGGGTGCGGTTTGACCGATCCGCTGTGGGGAAACGCAATCTGGCCATAGCGGATAAATCCAGGCTATCCATTGCCCTCGCCGCCATGGTCAGGGGTAAAAAATAACTTTCACCACCACAAAAAATCCGCAAGCCCTGGTTTGATGGCCCTTTGCCAAATTGGGACGTACGCGGAGCTGCTTGTGGCACAGTAATCCTGATGTCTTGCGGGTGGTAATTGCCGGCCAACAAACTATCCGCATTGAACAATTCCCGTATCTGCCCTTCTTGGGTGACATACCACAAATGCGGCAATGGGCCATCGCCAGAACCCATTAAGCTTTTATAGTCAATCAGCCCATGGATTTGTTTCACTGGCATGACTTGACATAAACCCTGTGCATCACTGCCAGACGAATACACCTGCCCAACCGTTTCCATGCCAATCACGCGCTGGACACGCAATGCCCAGGTTATGTGGCTGCTGCGTACAATGACAGCAAAAGGTTCTGCTCCGGTGTCCTTTAAACGCAATAGATGACCTAATGAGTGCGTGGCTATTAACTGACCGTCTACTTTAATCAGAAAATCGCCCTGCATGTTTTGCCCGGCAAGCGACTTGGATAAGCCGCCCATATCCTGAATATGATCAATATTATGGATTAATAAGGCAACCGTCTTATCACCCGAAACAACCAATAACACGGTTAATTTCTGCTCCTCAACACCGGGTGCAGAAATTTCAGGTAACGCAACAGCAGGCTGTTTAGTTTTTATTATTCGGGGCAAGAGTGCATGTAAATGCAATCTTGGTAATGGTTGTTGGTTTTCGGTAGCTGCTGCCAACATTTTTACTTTATCCAGGCGTGAAACCTCGTCCACACGTAAAGCAAACAAACCCTGTTTGGTGTTGACGATCAGTCTTTTGCGCCCCTGCTGTGGCACTTGTGCAAGCGCCAATGCGTCAGCGACATTGATTTGTAGTAAAGGCCGGCCATTATAATTCACCAGCCCTTCTATCGAAGGGTGAGTGAAAGGCAATGCCGTAAGGGTATCAACATATTCGATATGGGTTATTTTTTTACTGGGTATCGAATAGAAAAGACGGCCAACCCTGATAGATAACATAGTTTTATCCCGCGCAAAAACAGTTAAATGAATTGTGGCGGCAATGGATGTATGACGGAAATGCCTGCACCTACCCCCGCTTGTCGCCGTAATGAAATCGCCGCATAGCATTTTATGCTATCCATTAGGATGCGTGTGACTCCGTTCCATGAGTGTGCGGTACTTTAACTTACCATTCGCCTATTTTTTCCAGTCCTTCGTAGGATTCAAAAACATTGCTTTCGCATGGATTCTACTGATGTGTCAACACTTTTCCGGACACAAAGTTAAGCAGCTTTACACTGCAATTCGTAATCTATGGGCGGCCAATAGCCGTTGGCGGAATGTAGCCGCTCACGGTTGTAAAAAACCTCAATATATTCAAATATGGCTTTCTTGGCTTCATCACGGTTTTGATAGGCCTGATGGTGTACAAGCCCTGTTTTCAAAGTATGGAAGAAGCTTTCCGAAACCGCATTGTCCCGGCAATTTCCCTTACGGCTCATACTCTGATGGATACTGTGTTGCTTTAACAGCGCCCGGTGGCTTTCCGAAGCATATTGGCTGCCCCGATCCGTATGCCATAATAAGCCTTTATCGGGTTTGCGTTTCCATAGGGCCATCAATAGCGCGTCATTAACCAGCTTTGCCCGCATGTGTTCCGCCATCGACCAGCCCACAACTTGCCGGGAGAACAGATCAATCACCACAGCCAAATATAGCCAGCCCTCCTGGGTATGAATGTAAGTGATGTCGCCCACACAAGCCTGATTGGGCCGCTCCACGGTAAACTGACGGCCCGGATGGTTCGGGGCAATCGGGTGGTCATGATTGATAGGAGCAGCTGCCTTATTGTCCTCTTAGTTTTACAGGCCAAACCCGCTTCGTGCATTAGCCGGCCTATCCGTCGGCGACTGGCCGTGCGGCCTTTGCGGCCCAGTTCAATTTTGAGGCGCCGGATGCCAGAGGTGGCACGGCTCTTTGTAAATAAGGCCTGGATAATACCGGTCAATTCGGCATCGTCCTTTTCGCCCGTGGTCGGGGTGCGGTGCAGCCAGGCATAGTAAGCGCTCCGGGAAACCCGCACTTGTGCCCTAGAGGGTATAAACCGGCACATTAATTCGACCGGGAATTCCGTCACATGGTTTTTGATCCAGGCGTGCTTCTCGGCAACCGCTCCTGCGTCGCCTAAAGAGCCTACTGTTGGTGCCCTACCTCCTGCATCCATGCAGTCGACCGGTGCCCCTTGGCAAAGTACGCCGCCGCTTTTTTTAACAGATCACGT
>JAUYEP010000311.1 GCA_030689765.1 Methylovulum sp. | reverse complement strand
GCAAGGCTTCCATTCGCTCACGTAGCTTTGGGTGTTGGTTAAGGCGGCTGATAAAAAGCTGATCTTTGTTTGTGTCCATGGGCTAAGTCAAGTTAAATAACGGTATTTTACAGAATCCCCACACTTTTAATCACACCCGGTAGGAATGTAAGCGTAATGTTTACTTGATAGACTGTAGCCGATGGTTAACCGGTTTTTTTAAACGGTATTACCGTTGCACCAGCCTTCAATCCGTCCAGGTAATCCGCCCACGATTGCATCATGCGCCGGCGCTCATCAAGATACTGCACCCGGTTATAGGCCGCTCTTACCTGATCTCGTGGCGCATGGGCTAATTGCCTCTCGATAGCGTCAGGACTCCATCCCTGTTCATTAAGCAACGTTGAAGCCGTTGTCCTGAAACCATGAGCGGTCATGACATCGCTATCATAGCCAAGTGACTTTAACGCCGTCCTGATGGTGTTATCAGACATAGGCCGGCCATCGCCACGGCTTGACGGGAATACATAACGCCCGTTACCTGTTAGCGGTTTGATCTCTTCCAGCAGGGTGATAGCCTGAGTTGATAGCGGCACAATATGATGAAAATCTGTTTTTGACACATAAGGCCGCCATTCACGCGCCGCCAGGTCAACATCATCCCAAAGCATTTGCCGGATTTCACCAGGCCGTTGAAACAAGAGCGGCGACAATCTAAAGGCCGACTGCACAACAAAGGTGCCGCGATAATTGCCTATATCCCTGAGCAACTGCGCCACTTGTTTGGGGTCAATAATGGCTGCCCGATGCTTCACTTTTTGCGCGGGTATCTGTTTGGTGACGGGTTGCGCGGGGTCGTACTCGGTGAAATTATGGACTATCGCATAGGCAAAAATTGCGCTGATCTCGCTATGGAGCCGGTGCGCTGTTTCAAGTTTTGATTCATCAATCAAGGGCTTTAGTGTTTTTAATACATCCGCCGATTTGATCTCAGTAATAACCCGATCACCCAGAAGAGGGAAGGCCAGCCGTTCAATCCGGCTTGTCTTTTTGATGTGTGTGGTTGCGCTGGTTAAATGGGCTATTGAATCCAGCCATTGCCGCGCAACATCGGCGAAACTATTAAGTATGGGCAGGCCGTCATTAACGCGGTCATCGTTCAGTTTGGCAAGCTGTTTGGCTTTTCTTGCTTCGCTCCTGATCTCGCCAGGGTCTACGCCATTGGTTATATTGTCTCTGGCTTGCTCTGCTTTCCGTCTAGCCGATTCAAGCGTCACATCAGGGTAAACGCCAAGTGAAAATTTCTTACGTTTGTTCTCGAAGGTATAGACGAATTGCCACCATTTAGCACCACTGGGCTTAATGAGTAGGTACAGGCCGCCGCCATCGTTAATCATCCTGTCTTTTGTGTCTGGTTTAGCCGCCTTGTAAAGCGTGTCTTTATTGAGTTTCTGCGCCATTTCGTCACCTAAATCGTGCCGGTTTTTTCGGTATTATACGAGCGGTGACAAAAACCGGCACGATTTTAAGTGTATGCTATGGTATTTCGTTGCACATCGTTGGACAATAAAAAACCCGCCAAGCCTTGTAGCTTGCGGGTTCTTGTACTTCGTTGGGTCTCTTGAAACCCTTATTTGGTACCGATGGCCGGATTTGAACCGGCACGACTTGAGTCACCACCCCCTCAAGATGGCGTGTCTACCAATTTCACCACATCGGCTTAAATATATTACGAGAGACTATTTTTTCTCAGCCCCTTTAGCCGTTTCAGATGAGGGCTTCTGTTTTACCTCATCAAGCTTAATTTCTTTTTTTGCGACTTCAGCGCTTGCTGGAACGACAGCCTGTTCTATAGTAGACGCTGATGGGGTTACTGGTATCTCTTCAAGTTTATTAGAACCAGATACTGCAGGCATACTTTCATTGGCTTTTGTCCCATTTACATCAGGAAGCCCTGCCGAATTCTCAGCGGCTGGTGTGGTCATCAGGTCATAAGCAGGGCCTTGCTTACTGTTTAATATGGCAAGTCCCAAGCTGGTTATAAAAAACAAGGCAGCTAGCGTTGCCGTTGTCCTCGATAGAAATGATGCCGCCCCCTGAGCGCCAAAGACTGAACCAGACGCACCGGCACCAAAAGTTGCTCCAGCGTCAGCACCTTTGCCTTGCTGGATTAAAATCAGACCAATAATGCCTAAACCCAATAACAGATGAATAACAATAATTACTTGATACATGAAAGTCTGTACTATTTTAAATCGAATGATAAATCTTTAAAAAGGATTCCGCATCCAAGGAAGCCCCACCTATTAAGCCACCATCAATATCGGGCATAGCAAATAGACCTTTAGCATTATCGGGCTTAGCACTACCACCGTATAAAATCTGTATTTTATCGGCAATTACCTGATCTTTGGCTGCTATATATTGGCGAATATGCTGATGTACTTCTTGCGCTTGCTCATCACTGGCAGTTTTTCCTGTGCCTATAGCCCATACTGGTTCATAAGCGATGACTGCTGAATTAAATGCTTGTATGCCTGTTAAATTGATAACGGCATCAATTTGCTCATTAACAACATCAAAGGTTTGGTTTTGTTCGCGCTGCTCTAATGTTTCACCAATACATAAAATCGGAACAATATTTTCTGCTTGCGCCTGAGAAAAACGTGCGGCAACTGATTCGTTAGTGTCGCCATAATAACTGCGTCTTTCCGAATGTCCTACCAAGGCATATTTGCAACCAAATTCATTCAGCATAGTTGCTGATATTTCACCAGTAAAAGCACCGGCAGGTTTATCTGCAACATTTTGGACGCCCAATGCTAACCGGCTATCTTTGATAATTTCGCCAACACTGGCGAGAAAAACATAAGGCACACAAACAGCAATTTGCGCACTATTTGAGCCTAATCCTGCAACGATACCTTGTGAAAGCAATATACTGCTGGCACGAGTCCCATTCATTTTCCAATTTCCTACAACCAATGACTGACGCATGACCACTCCCGCCTAGAATAAAACTCGCTATAGTATAGGCTAACAGCTTTCAATTCAAGCATCTATTGCTTTCCTGACTTCATCTGCTAATTGATCAGCACAGTTTTTCACCAAACCTTCATGCTCGCCTTCTACCATCACACGAATTAGCGGTTCTGTACCGGAAGATCGAAGTAATACCCGCCCTTGGTCACCCAACTTGCGTTCAGCTGATTTTACTGCCGCTTGTAAATTTTCATGGGTATCCAGATTGATCTTTTCTTGAGTTTTGATATTAATTAGAACTTGCGGATATTTTTGCATTCCAGCTTTTAGCTCATGCAAACTTTTTCCGCTATACTGCATTTCCGCGATAACCTGCAGGGCGGCAATAATTCCGTCGCCGGTGGTTGTTTTATCTAGGCAAATGATATGCCCTGAGTTCTCTCCGCCCAAAATTCCATTGTGCTTAATCAACATTTCCATGACGTAACGATCGCCTACTTTTGCCCTCAACAAATCGATACCTAACCGTTTTAACCCATGCTCCATACCCAAATTCGTCATTAATGTGCCAACGACAGGCCCAGCCATTTGCCCAGCAGCTAATCTTGATTTTGCGATAATGTAAATAAGTTCGTCACCATCAACAACTTCACCTTTATGGTCAACCATAATGAGGCGATCACCATCGCCGTCCAGAGCAATACCTAAATCAGCGTGATGGGCTAAAACTTTTTTTGCCAGCAGTTCCGGTTGGGTTGCACCACATGCGTCATTAATATTAATGCCGTTGGGTTCTGCCCCAATAGTAATGACCTCAGCACCTACTTCACTAAATACATGGGGTGCAATGTGGTAAGTTGCGCCATGAGCGCAATCAACGACGATTTTCATGCCGTCAAAATCGAGACGGGTGGGGACGCTGGCCTTACAAAATTCGATATAACGTCCTGGAGCATCCTCCAGACGTTTTGCCTTACCTAACTTCGCAGATTCTACCGTGGTCATTGGTGAATCAATATAGTGCTCTATTTGCTGTTCTATAGTATCCGGCAGCTTAGTGCCTTGTACTGAAAAAAACTTGACGCCATTATCATAATAAGGGTTATGAGATGCGCTGATGACAATACCAGCCTGCGCCCTTAATGTCCTTGTTAAATAAGCTACACCAGGCGTAGGCATTGGCCCCAACAAGCGGGTGTTTACGCCTGCTGCGGTTAATCCAGCTTCCAAGGCAGATTCAAACATATAGCCGGAAATGCGCGTATCTTTACCTACCAGCACAAAATCATGCCCTTCATTGGCAAATACTTTTCCTGCTGCCCAACCCAGCTTCAATAAAAAATCTGCTGTTATAGGTGGTTCGCCCACTTTGCCACGGATACCGTCAGTACCAAAATATTTTTTTGTCATCATTTTTTAGTTTATTGATTCTAATTTTCATGTTGTTGTAACGAAACAGAGCTTAAAAAAAAGAGAGGTGCTATGCCTCTCTTTTGGGTTTAATCTAAAAAATTTTTAATTTTGTTCGGCGGTTTCACCAATTGCTTGCCCGGTTTTTTTATCATCCTTAGCTTTAATTTCATCTGCTGCAATGTCTCCATGCGGCGGAATGTCATCCCAGCCTTTAGGATCCCTGACTGGTCTACGCGCCATCAGGTCATCGATTTGATCTTTATCGATAGTTTCATACTTCATTAAGGCTGATGCCATTGCATGGAGAATGTCGATATTTTCCTTAATGATCCGTTCTGCACGTTCATAGTTACGATCAATAAAAGAGCGGATTTCTTCATCAATAGTATGGGAGGTTTCTTCAGCGACAGATTTGTGTTGTGTGACGGATCGTCCCAGAAATACTTCGCCTTCTTCTTCGCTATAGGACAAAGGGCCGAGCCGTTGTGATAAACCCCATTTGGTGACCATGTTTCTGGCTAGCTCAGTTGCCCGCTCTATATCATTAGAAGCACCTGTACTGACTTGCTCCCAGCCAAAAACCACTTCCTCAGCAATACGTCCGCCGTAAAGGCTAGAAATCATGCT
>JAUYEP010000310.1 GCA_030689765.1 Methylovulum sp. | reverse complement strand
TGGTAGCACTCTCAAGCCCGCTTTGTTTCTAGGGTTTGATTATACTCCCACGTTGCAATTGCTAATAAAAAAGGGTAAAAAACAGCAATAACCTATAACAATACAATGTAATTAACTGATGTTACGCAGCCCTTAAGTTTTGCAACTCAGCATAAGCCTGTTGAGTTGCCCTAATAAAAAACTTTGCCCGCAAAGCAAAGTGGTTGGTTTTGTGTTTTATCTTCAAACATTCCAACTTGAAAACAGCGTAGATGGACATAAAAACATGATTGTTTTGTGTTGTGACTGTGCGAGTTGGCGATTTTGCCAAACCTGCATTAGATTTTAACGATTTGTGAAACTCTTCTACTTTCCACCGTTTTTGATAGAGCGTAGCGACTTGTTCGCCATCACAAGAGAGATCACTGCAAACCAGATTCAATGCCGCAGTGCTACTGTCTTTGTTTGTAAAGACCCGCCGAACCAAAAGGACTTCTTCATCAAAGCCCTTTAGCCAGCCGCGCACTGCCTGTTTATCCGATAACACCAATTCACTTACTTTTACGAAGCGACCTTGTTTTTTGTCGTCCATACTTAAAGCAATCAAACGATTATTCTTTAAGGCGGCAACGAAGTGTTTGTTTTTCTTCACAATAAACTCAAAGTTCTCTTTTGCGGCAAACCAGCTATCCATCAAAATGTAGCGAAACTTCAGTTGATTTTGGATGCACTGCCCAATCATTTGTCGCATTAGCTCGTTTTTAGTGACCGTGCTGGCACGCTTGACCTTGCGGGTGGCAATCTCGGAAAACAGGATGGGCTTACGAATCACCTCGAAGGCAACAGGTATCGACACATCGCCACTGTGATAAAGCGCGTTCAGTAGGTTGATGCCTCTGACTGCCCGTCCTTCGCAATGGTCATAATGCCAGCACATAATCTCGTTTTCGTCAGTCCATTGTTTTTCTTGAATCGTGTCATCAAATATCAAACAAGCCTCCTCGCATTCAACCTGCCGAACGGTCGATTTAACTGCTTTCCATAAGTTTTTTGAGGTGAACTCTTGTTGCGATAATAAGCGTGTGATTTCATCATGGCTAACTTCTCCTTCCATCATTTTGGATAATCCTGTCGCGGTTGCATAGCCAGCAGCGTTGACCATTAAATAGTCTGTGTATAACTCAAGGTGATTTGTTTTCATGCTCAAAATAATACTCTTTTTATTCAGGAGTGCGTAACATCAGTGATTTATCAAGTTTAGAAAATGCCAAAATACCTAAAAAGCATCAAGTGGTTGTATCAGGCATGGATACTGAGTTGGTTGCTTTAGCCTAACGAATAAGGATAGATTGTGTGAGCAAAGCGAACCACAATCTTATCCGGTTGTTGGACAAGCCCGGCGGTAGGCGTGAAGCTTAATAGATAAGCAAATATCTTTTTGGGGTGGGGGAGAACTGGGGGCTTTGGAAAATACGCCATTTTCTTGAGGCAACCAGTGGCCTTACCCTGATGTTAGGGCAAAAAATGTGCGCTATGGCATATAAACGGCAAGGCTCCTCTATTAAGGTGGGTGGCAGATTGTCAACTCAGACCAGCTTACCCTGATTGCCAATTGGGCTGGATAAAACCAACGATAGCCATCGGAGCTTGGCAATGAGGGCACTTAAACTCGGGTCTCGGACGTGGAATGATGATTTCAACGATGACCCGCAACACCAGCTGCACGAGCTGTAGCGTTTTCTTCGCGTTGCCGTGCAAAAAGCCATAGTCCCTGACACGGCGAAAGCCTTTGGGTAACACATGCTGCAACACCAGCCAGCAAAAGTCCTCGCCTTTGAGGGCATGAGTATCTACACAAGTTTTGCAACCATTTGATTTTTATGAAATTGCCACTTTTCGTCAAATATGCTAACTATTTGTTTTACAAGAACTAATAAAAGATGTGTAGATACTTATGCTTTGAGGGTGCGGTATTGCGTTTTGCCCGTTTTGCTGTCCGTATAGCTAAACGTGACTAAGCCGTCTTGCACAGAAACAATGGCGTGTTCACTGATCACGCCCCAGTATAGATAGCATAAGTATCTACACAACTTGCCTTGGAAAATGGCATGATAAAGGATGATTTTAAAAAACACTGGCGGGAGTAGGCCCGCGTCTCATCAAACGCCATCAGCAATTGGTGCTTGAACATAAGAATTCAAGCGAACCGCTTAGCGCAGGGCTGAAAGCATTGCCGAACAAAATCAGCAGTTTCGCAAGCACGCAAGCGGCTTGGCGGTTCTATGCGAATGAATCCGTCAGCTTGTCGATACTTCAAGGGCCGCTGACGGCAGCGGCGCATGAAGGCATCGCCAAGCATTGCAGCCAGTACGCGTTATGTGTGCATGATTGGTCGCGCCTGGGCTATAAGCATATTAACAAAACGGACACCTATGCCATCACGCATGAAACGGATGTTGGATATGACCTGCAGACCAGCCTGGTCCTGAGTGGCCAGACGGGGCAACCACTGGCGCCGGTGGCGCAACGGCTGGTCAGTGCCGACGGAAGTTACACCAGCTACGGCGGCACGGCATCCGCCTCACCCGTCAAAGCCCATCTGGATGAGGTGAGTGACTGCATCCAGCATTTGGACGGGCAGGGTTTTGCCAAGCCCCTGGTGCATCTAATTGACCGCGAAGGGGATTCGGTTGGCCATATCCGTCGCTGGGAAACGGCAGGCAGCCGTTGGTTGGTACGGGTCAATGACAACCCCAGAGTAGCCTACGCAGGCAAGCCCATGGCCTGTAAATCCGTGGCACAAGAACTGGCGTCCACCAAAACCAGGCAAGTCAGTTATCACGGCAAAACTTATTGGCAGTGGGTGGCACAGGCCGACGTGAAGCTAACCCGCCCTGCCAAACCCAGCCAGAAAAAAAGCAAGAAGCCTGCTGTCCCGGGCATCCCAGTGGCGGCGAGGCTGGTGGTCAGCCGTGTCTTGGACGAAGACGGCGGGGTGTTGGCACAATGGCTGTTATTGACCAACGTGAAAGACACAGATGCCTCGGCTATTGCCCTTTGGTATTACTGGCGCTGGCAAATTGAGTGCTTTTTCAAGCTGGTCAAGTCGGCAGGCCACCAGCTCGAATCCTGGCAACAAGAATCTGCTTTGGCCATTGCCAAACGCCTTCTGGTCGCCAGCATGGCCTGTGTCACCGTCTGGGCGATAGCCGCCGACAAAAGCAAGGAAGCCGCTGAATTACGGGCGTTCCTGATCAAACTTAGTGGCCGACAAATGCGGCATAAAATAGAGTTCACCAATCCCGCCCTGTTGGCATAAGTATCTACACAAGTTTATTTATTAAAAATCATAGTGTTAAATAAATAATCACGTTATTTCATACAGATAACTGCTGTTTCAAGCCAGATTTCGTGATAGAACAACCTAAAAATATAGCAATTATCTGCAAGGAA
>JAUYEP010000309.1 GCA_030689765.1 Methylovulum sp. | reverse complement strand
CAGCAAAATATCCCGTTTCGGCCTACTGGAAATGTCCAGGCAACGGATGCGGCCTTCTCTTGGCGATTCTACACAAATCACCTGTCCCCGCTGTAAGGGCCAGGGCACGATACGTAACGTAGAATCCGTCGCCCTTTCGGTGCTCCGCCTCATTGAAGAAGAAGCGATGAAGAAAGGCACAGAAAAAGTCATTGCCCATTTACCGATTGAATGTGCGACTTTTCTGTTAAATGAGAAACGTAGCGCTATTGAACAAATTGAAAACAGATTGACAGTGGGTATCATCATTCTGCCTAGCAAGCACCTGGAAACACCTGCCTATGATATAGACCGCATCAAGGAAAAAGATGCCAATGATGAAAAACCCAGCTATTTGCAGATTAAAGCAGAAGACATTACCGTCCCGGAATTTGCCCAACAGTTAAAACCGAAAACCGAAAGGCCCGCCATCAAGGAATTTTTACCCGATAGCCCAGAGCCAATACAAAATAAAAATGAAGCAGCCAGCCTTATTAGGCGCTTCTGGCATAAACTCGTCACTTCAATAGCTATTATTGAGCCTGAAGTTAAAGATACAGCAACGCCAGTTATCGATGAGGATATTAAATCGACTGATGAAAATCCATCGGATAAGGGCAAAAGCTATTCGGGCAGAAAGCGCAACAACAACCGCAATAAAAATTATGGGCGTGAGCGTGAGCAAAATCAAACGGCTGATTCAGAACAAAGCCAGGAACCATCGCGTCCGCCTCGCCATCCGCGAGGCCCAGGGCGCAATGTAAGGCCAAATCTTCCCCCTGTAGTTTCGGAAGTAAAAATTGAGCCTGTTAAAAGCGAGCCTATACCTGAAACAGTGTCCATACCTGAAGCCGCTACATCAGAAGAGCAGATCCAATCGCCAGTCAAGAAAAATAATTCAAGAAGAGGGCCAAACCGCAGAAGGCCGCGTAACCCTAATTATAAAAAACCAGATCCAGACAATGAAAATGGCAACGCAAATGATGCTGAACCGCCCATAGGTGGCGGCGAGGAGTACACGGTGCAATTGCGTTCTTATGCAGGTGATTTTGCTGAAAGATTAGAAAAGATTGAGCGTACCGAATCGGAAATCTTTGTCGAAAAAATAGAAAGCAGCGGACACAACGGGCCTCAACGTGATGCGTTTATTGAAAAAACAGAAGCATCTTCACCTCAACTCAGCGAACTTGTTGAAAAAGTAGAAAAAATTGCGTTGCCTGAGCCAAAGCCCAATGATGTTGTTGAAAAAGCTGCAGAACCCCAGAAATCCACGGCTCAGTCTGGCGCTGATAACCCTGCAGAATCAGTAACAACGACGCCTGACGTCGTTCCAATAAAGATGGATGCAGAAAAACAGGATTCAGAAGCTGTTTGATGACCCTTTGGGCTGACCCTGGTTCAGGCGCAGATTCATCACACGGATTTTCTATGGCATTCGGCCCTGCCACAACAAATCGAGCCTTTGAGGTACGACGTCTCTGTGGCAGGGCCAATTAATATCGGGTTGAGTTGCCAAAAGGGCATATTTGACTAAATGGAATTCCGCTGGCAGCCCTGCAATGTTCCAAATAAATGAATAATTTTTAGCATCAGAAAAAAAGGCTACTATACTCTTTTTGGCAGATATATTTTGTGATTGGAGTCGAGGGTCGTGCTATGGGCCACATTAATGATCGCGTTTTTAAAGGAATGTTATGAGCTGGTTTAGTCGCAAGCAGAATGCTGTCCTCAGCATCGATATCAGTACGGCGGCGGTAAAATTATTGGAATTAAGCAAGCAGGGCGTCCGCTACCGGGTAGAGAGTTACGCCGTTGCCCCTTTGCCAAAAGATGCTGTTATTGATAAAAACATCACTAATGTCAATATGATAGCCGATAGCATAAAAATTGCCCTAAAACAGTCCGGTTCAAAGTTAAAGCAGGCGACAGTTGCTGTTGCAGGCTCCGCTGTCATGACTAAAATTATAACAATGGATGCTCAATTAACTGACGATGAGATGGAAGAGCAGATCATGATTGAAGCGGATCAGTATGTGCCTTATTCGCTTGATGAAGTTAATTTCGATTTTGAAGTGCAAGGCATCAATGAAAGCAATCCTGAAATGGTTGATGTCTTGCTTGCAGCATCAAGAAAGGAAAATGTTGACAACCGTGTTGAAGCCTTATTAAAGGCAGGATTGACCGCTCAAATTGTCGACGTAGAGGCATTTGCAATGGAACAAGCCTTTTCATTACTTGCTAATCAGTTTGTTGATTCAATAGAGGGGCAAACTGTCGCGATTGTTGATATGGGCGCGACCATGACAACATTGAATGTGCTGTTCGATGGCCGGAGCGTCTATACCCGTGAGCAAGGGTTTGGCGGCAAGCAGTTGACTGAAGAAATCCAGCGCCGGTATGGACTATCCTACGAAGAAGCAGGGTTGGCAAAACGGCATGGCGGATTGCCGGATAATTATATGGCCGATGTGCTTGAGCCTTTCAAAAGGGCAATGGTCCAGCAAATCCAGCGGGCATTACAATTTTTTGTTTCTTCCAACTTCAATAAAGACATTGACAGGATTATTCTGGCGGGTGGCTGCGCATCCATACAGGGCGTTGAACAGCTGGTTGAAAAAACACTAGGCGTACCGGTTTATATCGCGAATCCCTTTGTCAACATGACCTTATCCAATAAGGTAAAAACGCAGGCCCTGAGTAGTGATGCGCCGACGCTGATGATTGCCTGTGGCTTGGCATTGAGGAGTTTTGACTAATGGCGAAAATAAATTTACTCCCTTGGCGGGATGAATTACGCAAAAAGAAGAAAAAAGATTTTTTAAATGCCCTGGCGTTTTCGGCACTGGTCGCCATAGTCATTCTGGCGTTGATTCACGCTTATATAGACGGCTTAAAATCATACCAGGAGCAACGAAATAAATTATTACAAAATGAAATTGCAATTTTGGATAAAAAAATTGTTTCCATTGACAGCATTGAAGAAAAAAAACGCAAATTACTCGCTAAAATAGACCTTATACAAAAGTTGCAGGGGAGCCGTCCGGAAATTGTGCATTTGTTTGACGAAATCCCAAAAGTGACGCCTGATGGCGTTTACCTTAAAAAATTTAGTCAGATCGGTAGCGACTTGACATTTGAAGGTAAGTCCCAGTCAAATGCGCGTGTTTCAGCTTTTATGAGGGCTATTGAGGCTTCCCGATGGTTGCAAATGCCGACACTCGATGTGATTAAATCATCCGATAAAACCAATGTTGACGAATCGAGTGACTTTATTTTGCGGGCAAAACAAGGTAGTAAAAATAGCCAAACTGCAAATGGAGGCAAGCAATGAACCTGTCCGACGTTAATTGGGATTTCAATACGGTAGGCACATGGCCTCAGCCTATAAAAGCGGCGGCTATTTTTTTGGCTGCGGTGTTGGTCCTTATTTTGGGTGTTTATTTTGATACCTTAGAGCAGTTAAATGCACGTGAAAGCTTGGAGCAAAAAGAGCAGGAATTAAAACGTTCATTTGAAACCAAACAGAAGAAAGCTGTCAATCTTGAAGATTATCAAGACCAATTGACACAAATTGAAGCAGAATTGTATGAAATGATCAGGCAAATGCCTACTAAAGAAGAAGTGGCAAGCCTGTTGACAGATATATCACAAACAGGTCTGGCAAGTGGCCTCGAATTTCGTTTGTTTAAACCAAGCCCTGCTATCCGTAAAGATTTTTACTCGGAATTGCCTATCAGTATTGAAGTGATTGGGCGGTATGAGGAACTGGGTTTGTTTGTTAGTGGTTTAGCTGCTTTGCCTAGAATTGTCACCGTGCATGATGTTAGTATTGTTCCGCAAGACAAAGGGAAAAAAGATAAAGAAACCAAGGCCGGAGCGATGATCATGAAAGCAACGGTAAAAACATATAATGAAAGCGTGGGTAATGCCCCAGAAAAAGTGGGCATTAAAAAGACAAAGGGGAAAAAGTGATGGGATATCCCTTGTCATATAAATCCGTGTCGCTAAAGCGTTGCAGGGCCGTCGGATTGCAGCTAAGTTACATTGCCTTCATCATGCTGCTGACAGGATGCAGTAATAATGATGTTTCAGATTTAAAGCAATTTATATCGACGGTTAAAGCCAGGCCTAAGGGTCTTATAGAGAAGCTGCCTGAAATTAAAACGATCGAGCCTTTTATCTTTAAACCGGATGGGCAACGTGATCCATTTAAACCCTTGGAGCAACCAGAACCGATTGAAAACACAGGCATTGATACCGGTAGCGGGTTAAAGCCTGATTTTACTCGCCGCAAAGAAGAATTAGAGGCCTTTCCGCTAGATGGATTAAAAATGGTGGGGACTGTCGACATGAACTCGAAGCTTTGGGGCTTGGTTAAGGCAGGGGACAATACCATCCATCGTGTTCAAGCGGGCAATTATTTGGGCAAAAATTTCGGAAAAATTTTACGGATAAGCACGGATAGGATTGAAATAATGGAAATACTGCCTGACAAGCCAGGGACATGGCGTGAGCAACAAACTTCATTAGTGTTGGTAGAGTGAACTTGAGGATAAAGAATGAATAATAAACAAGGTGGCATTATGTTGAAAATAGGGCGAACTCACTGTGGATACATTGGTTTGTGCTTATTTCTATTTATATTTCATTGTGCCTCAGTCAGCGCTGACAATTTAGCTATTTCAGGGCTGGATGTTGCAACGCTGGCAGGCGGTAAATTACAGATACAGTTAGAAATGAGCGGTGCCGCTGTTGCGCCAAAAGTATTCCATACCGATAACCCTGCACGTATCGCCCTAGATTTCATTGGTGTTAAAAATGCACTGGCAAAAAAAATGTACCCTATTAACCAAGGCGTTACAACCAGCGTTTATATCGCTGAAGCTACCGACAGGGTGCGTGTTGTCGTCAATTTGCTCGAATCTTCCCCATTTGAAACTAAAGTGGTTGGCAATAAGGTATTGTTGACGTTAACCCGTGCCAATACTGTAGCACCGGCTGCAAACGCATTTAACCCTGCCGTTAAACAGCCACTAACGCCCGTTACGTTACCAACAACTTCAGCTATAACTTCATTAATGCCGCAACAGGCGATTAGTGGCTTTGATTTTAAGCGGGGAGACAAAGGCGAAGGGCGTATATTGGTTTCGTTGGCAAATCCCAATACGGTTGTGAATACCAAAGAAGAAGGCGGGAAAGTTATCATCAGCTTTTTAAACACCCGATTACCCGGCAATTTGGCCAAACGCCTGGATGTTTCTGAATTTGCAACCCCTGTTAAATTTATTGACACGGTTTCGACCAGCCAGGAGACCAAAATTACTGTGGCAATGCAAAACAGTTTTTACGACTACTCCCTGTTTCAATCGGAGGGGTTGTTGACTGTTGAGTTTAGGCCTTTAACCAGCGTGGAAAAAGAAGCGTTGGATAGGACGCGGGTCAAATATGTCGGGGAAAGGCTGTCTTTAAACTTTCAGGAAATTGACATCCGTAGCGTTATCGCCATTCTGGCTGAGTTTACCGGACAGAATGTTGTCGCAGGTGACGAGGTGACGGGCAGCATTACGATAAAGCTTGATGATGTCCCTTGGGACGAAGCGTTAGATTTTGTCATGATGACTAAAGGGTTGGAAAAATATGAAACTGGCAACGTCACGTTAATAGCGCCAGTTGGGAAAATTAAGGAGTACAAGGAAAAGCAGAAAGAGACTGAGCTTGTCGTCGAGCAATTGGACCCGTTGGTCACTGAATATATCGAGATCAATTATGCCAAAGCTGAAAACTTCAGAAATTTGTTGTACGGAAGGGATACCGGCGCTTTTGGTAGCTGTGGCGTGAGGACGGGTAAAACATCTGCGCCAACAGGAGGGCAGCAATCCAACCAAAACATAAGTCAGCCCCAGACGCAGGCACAGAATCAAAGCCAAAGCCAGGGCGGAGCCGGGCAAAGCGGTACAGGTACTAATAATAATGATCAGTTTAAATTACTGTCCAGCCGTGGATCAGCAGTGGTTGATGCTAGGACGAATACATTAATCGTCCGCGAAACAGCAAAACGTCTGGAAGATGTAAAAAAAATGATACGCAAGCTTGATGTGACCGTGCGGCAAGTGATGATCGAATCAAGAGTTGTGATTGCAAGCAATTCTTTCGCAAAAGAGTTGGGTGTGCGTTTTGGTGTGGCCGGCACCGGCACTAGCACTGGCGGTACCGGTGGTTTAGGTACGGTAGGGACAGCGGGTACAGCAGGCAGCATCAATGGCACGGGTGTCCTGAATGATGCGCTGGTTGATTTGGGCACAGCATCACCTTACGGCGCACTGGGTATGACCCTGGCAAGGGGCGCGGATTATGTCTTAAACCTTGAACTCTCTGCATTGCAGGATCAAGGCCTTGGAGAACTGGTTTCTAATCCCAGAGTAATGACAACTGACCGGTGTCAGGCCAGCATAAAACAAGGTGTACAAATTCCTTATCAAACATCAAGTGGCAACCAAGGCACCAATATACAATTCGTTGACGCCGTTTTGCAATTGGATGTCACGCCACAAGTAACGCCTAGCGGTAGCATCATCATGGATCTATATATATCGAAAGACGCTGTTGGCGCAGAAACTAACGGTGTTCCAAGCATTGATACGCGTAATGTCAGGACTAATGTGCGGGTCAATGATGGTGAAACCGTTGTGCTCGGCGGAATTTATGAAGGGTCAACCAGAAGCGACGTCAATAAAGTGCCGTTTTTTGCTGATTTGCCGGGTATAGGCTTTTTGTTCAAACACACCATTAACAAAGATGAAAAAAAGGAATTGCTGATTTTTGTCACGCCAAAAGTAATGAAAGACGCTGTTGATAGCAATTGATAATGGCTCTTGGGTTTTGGGTCTTTTTAGCCAAAACCGTAAGTAGCGTTTTTCCACGTTTTCTGACGTTATATAGAAACTCAAAAAAACTGGGATACATTGGCGGCTTGGTTTGGGGGAACCCAGTGTGGACGAAGCGGAACGCAATAATGTCGATGGTGTGGCCCGCAACCAGATAACAACATCACATCGTCCCTTGCCCAGTACTATGTGCAGTACAGTGGAAAGGATGAACATAACGCGTAAAAAAGTTTCATTCCTTTTCCAGCGAGTGGGTCGGTGGTGGGGCCTTTACGGTGTCAGTAATTTTCATCGACGAAGGTATGTCCTCAAGCATTGGTTTTTTTGTATCCGGCGTTTTCACTTCTTTCGGCCCGTCTTCAAGCGGTTGTTTCTTCATAATTGTTGCTTTCATCGTGTCCGTTGCCGCTACTGCCTTTGATTTTTCACTATACCCTTTTGGTGTTTTTTCAAACGCCCGCCTAGACCGGTCGGTACTCGTACTGATATTTCGACGTGATCTCCTGCTGATAGTCGGCGTATGATTTTCCACGGTTTTATCGTGATGGCTAGTCAAACCCCTTTTTTTGGTCAGGGGAGCAGTAGCGCGTTTTTTCACTTGATTTAGTTGCTGTATGCACCCTAACCCGTCTTTCGATATGTTGCAATTATTGTATGGATTCGCGCTGTAATAACGGGACAATTTATCATAAGCACCGTGAACACCCTCTAAAACCGCTTCAGACATGGGGTTACAATCCCCCTTCCACTGCCACGTATTATGGTTAAAATATAACGTCCATTCCGATTCCCAGCACCATTCCCTGTTCACCAACTGACCCGCCAAAATGGAAGTGGCATGATAACCCGCAGAAATTTTTAACAATTGATCGGCATTAGGACTAAAGGCTTGGTCAACCGAAATGTGCCGTTCTTCCTTCACGCCTGATCGCGGAAATTTCAGGGGTAAGCCCTGTTGTTGGCTAGCCTTCTGTATATGGTTGCTTAATTCAGGCATATCACTGGATTTGAAAAGGCGCTTTTCGCCTTGGTCATCGACAACCAACCAAACCAGTGTTTCCGGCCTAACTGCATTCCAGGTCCGAAGTTGGCTAGATTTTAGAAAATCCAGCAAAGCAGTGCCATCAAACTCAATGTGCATAACGCGCGCCAAGGTATTGCCCGCATATTCGTTTTCGACCAATGAATAGCGCTCATGCTTGATAAAAGACGACGCCTTCCCAAGTGTGGACTGTACCCTTGGATCAGCCGAAATATTATCACCCACGAGAACCCGTTGCAAAACAGTCATCAGTGCTTCATGAATCGCCGCGTGGCGATCTTCCGGTTCTTGGCTGAGAGCAATAACTTCGGTTTGAAACAGCCCTTTCACATCAACAGCAAAACTGGGCTGCCAACCCAGCAACCCACACACAATCAATAGTCTTAACAGCATGGTTTTAATCCTTCAGGACATTAGGGGTATTTACACCTATTGGTTCAGTACGCCTGATACTAAGCCAATTTATTGGCAACCAGAAAACACGGATTGCCAGAATATAAAATTATGCTGGAATTTTAGCAGCAAAATATGGGCTGATCCGTAGGAAATAGCGGATCCACGAAAGGCACAAAAAAATAGAAAGCATCATGTTGTGGAGTTTTTCGTGCCGCCTTTTGGTTTTCGTGGATGGTTCCCTTGGGGGGATTCATTATTGGAAATCACCTAACCTTAAACTGTCCCGTGTTGGTAGCCATGCCATCCATTCAAGCGGCCACATCCATCACGTTGATAAAACAACTGTCCAACGCGCTGGATATGAGCCAGCAGAGTATTAAGGGCGGGAAAAATCCGGCTCATGCGGAGGCACTTTTTCCTGCAAGCAATGATAAGCCGCATTTTCATATTTGATTGCTAACGACTGCGGGTTTTCATGCTCAACAAGAAACTTCTCGGCTTCTTGGGCGGTTAAGTCTTTCATCAAAAATTTCGCAATACAAATGCAGGGTTTGGTAAAACGCTCCCTGTCGCTGTCTTTATTTTCGGAATTTTTTAATTCCCTATTAACGCATTGCGCGGCAAATTCATGTTCAAATTTTTGTTTTTCACTGTCCGTAACCTTCACATCGCCGGAATGGTCGAAGGGGTTGGGATTGTGGCTGGATTTAGCAACCTTGGTGGAAGTTGTACTTTCTTTGTCGTCCGAACAACCGGTTACAGATAACGCAAGAACGCTGCCGATTAAAACGGCAAGCAGGGATGTTTTTGTAAAAGTTAATGTTTTCATAGTATCGAATCAAAAAGGTTGGGGCTTGTGGCTTAAAATCTGGCGATTTATACCTTGGGCCTGTTACTGGACATTTAAAACTTTAGCATTTTATTCAGCGGCATTCTACCGGTCTTCTTTTAAATCCAGCTTCACTTGATTGCTTTGATAATAGTTGGACGCTAAAAACGGCATCAAGCGATTTCTGTTTGGTCTCGCCTTGGAGTAAAAAAACATGTTTTTTTACTCCTCATAAACAATAACTTAACAATCGCCAAGGCATTAATGCCTAGCTTCTTCGGGTGTCGGGAGTGCCCAGCTATTCCGTAAGCGTTGCGCTTTTGGGCGTAAAGAATTAGTAGGACAATCATTCGCTTACTGCTGTCTAAAACCTTGCCATTATCAACAAAGCCGGCATTTTAGACTGCTAAAGACAATAACTGTCCGTATAATAGCCGTTTATTTTTACTGATTTTAGGGTCTGGTTTATGCAAATTATTCAGGAAGCACTCACGTTCGATGACGTTTTACTAGTGCCTGCGCACTCAACAGTGCTGCCACGCGAAGTTGAGGTTAAAACTCAACTGACGCGGAAAATTGCGCTAAATATCCCACTGGTTTCCGCGGCAATGGATACCGTTACTGAGGCAAGGCTTGCCATTTCAATCGCACAGGAAGGCGGCATAGGCATTATTCATAAAAACATGACCGTCGAGCAACAGGCGCGTGAAGTGCGCCATGTTAAAAAATACGAGAGCGGTGTCATCAAAGACCCGATCACGGTATCGCCTGATGTCAGCATCCGTGATGTCATCAAATTAACGCGGGCTAAAAACATTTCCGGTGTGCCGGTGGTTAATGGCGACGAATTGGTCGGCATTGTCACGAGCCGCGACTTACGGTTTGAAACGCGTTTTGATGAACCTGTTTCAAAAGTCATGACCCCAAAGGAACGCCTGATTACCGTCAATGAAAATGCCGACCGTAAGGAAGCCGTCGCGCTGCTGCATAAGCATCGCATAGAAAAAGTGCTGGTCGTCAATGATGACTTTCATTTACGCGGCATGATTACCGTCAAGGACATACAAAAAGCCAAGGATTACCCGTTAGCCTGCAAAGACGAACAGGAGCGTTTGCGTGTCGGTGCTGCAGTGGGTACTGGGCACGACACGGAAGAGCGCGTTGCCGCACTGGTCGCCGCCGGCGTCGATGTCATTATTGTCGATACCGCGCATGGACATTCTCAGGGCGTACTGGACAGGGTCCGTTGGATCAAGCAGCATTACCCTAACATGCAGGTCATCGGCGGCAATATTGCCACTGCAGCGGCGGCGTTGGCGCTGGTTGAAGCCGGTGCGGATGGCGTTAAAGTGGGCATCGGGCCAGGTTCCATTTGCACCACCCGTATTATTGCCGGTGTCGGTGTGCCGCAAATTACCGCCGTCAGCAATGTCGCCGATGCGTTGAAGGGCACTGGTATACCGTTAATTGCCGATGGCGGCATACGCTATTCAGGCGATGTTGCCAAAGCACTGGCTGCAGGCGCCCATGCCGTCATGCTGGGGGGGTTATTTGCCGGTACCGAAGAAGCGCCGGGTGAAGTCGAATTATTTCAGGGCCGGTCTTATAAATCCTATCGCGGCATGGGCTCCTTGGGCGCAATGGCGCAACAACAAGGTTCCAGCGACCGTTACTTTCAGGAAGAAGACGCTGTTGAAAAATTGGTGCCGGAAGGCATCGAAGGGCGCGTACCCTATAAAGGCAGCTTACTGGCGGTTATCCATCAATTATTGGGTGGCATACGCGCCAGCATGGGTTATACCGGCAGCCAAACCATAGAGATCCTGCATGAAAAAGCCCAGTTTGTGCGTGTTACCAGCGCCGGTATGCGGGAAAGCCACGTCCATGATGTGACCATTACCAAGGAAGCGCCTAATTACCGTGCGGAATAAGGCCTGAAGCCTTAACCGCTGTGTTGTCCAGCATGATGCCGCCAAGAGGCCCCTGGCCCGATAGGGGCAGCATGCATCTTAGCGGCTTAACGTATATGTTCCCCCGCAATATCTGCGTTAATAAAGTCCATAATTGCTTGTCCGTCATTAAAATTGCCGTACGCCAGCAGCAGTTTTGTATAAGCGGCTTCTATCGACATATTCCAGATAATTTCTGCACCCTGCGCCATTAACAACCGTGTACTTTGATACGCATCGGCTGATTTGATAATTGGCGCCAAATAAATTTTAATGGCCTGCCCGTGGCAGCGTTTTATAAATTCCAGCAGAGAATGGTTTTTACCCCATTGCAAGGATACGCAGGCGGTACCGGAATGATACAAATCATGTAGGACTGCATCGACCTGTTCCAGATTAATCCTCCGGTAATCGAGCCCAGGATAGGGCTTAATCATTAAAACCCGTTCGGAAAATTCGGCTTTTAACCCGACGCGCGTTGTTCGCGTCGCCGCCGGAAGATTTAGCACTGAAAACTGCCGGTTTGCATATTGCATATAACTCTTATGCTGAACGCTGATAAAGTCGCCGCTTAACTGTAAACAGGATGCCAAACGGGTGCCTTGATGCAATTGAGTAATTTGCTGCTGATTACGATAGGGGACAAAAACACCGGGCCGATTGATCTGGGCGATAAATTCCACGGCGCAAATAAAGTTTTCAAGCCCGTTTGCCCTAGGGTCATTGAGCGGATAATCGCTGGAAACGAGCAGGACAGGGAGGTTAATCCCATGGAAATAAAAGCCTAACGCCGCCGCTGTATAGCCCAGCGTATCGGTGCCGTGAGTGATAATGATGCCGTCATAACGCGTGGATTGCTCCGCTTCTATCGCCGCAATGAGCGCTTTCCACGCCATAGGTGCGAGATTCTCACTAAGCAAACCCAATGGCTGGATAGTCTTAAAAATTACCTGTTGATAATCAGAGTAATGCCGCTGAAACTGTTGCAGTAATGTGAACGGCGCAGTGGAGGAAGTGTCGATGCGTCCTTCCGTGGCAATGGAACCTATCGTCCCTCCGGTAAATGCCAAAAGAATATTTTTCATTATGATGTCAAGCCCGAGCGACATTTTGGATGCCGATAAATTTGGCTACTACAAATAGTAATGCCGTCAGGTTTCAAATATCTCAGAATGTGGGCCATATTCCCAGCCCACATGAACTGTGTGCGGACTATAGGCGGGCTGATTATTTAAATCAATGTACTTTTAAAAAATACCTTTTGACGTGGCTACACTAAACTGGGCACACTGATTATTCCTGAAAATCAGTTGCACAGAGAAAAATGTCGGATAGGACGTCGCGCATTAAAAATTAGGCTCAATATGTATTTTGAGGTCTTTTGATAAAATGGACACATGGAAACCTCAATCATAACCATCAAACACATGTCAGTGAAGCCCAGTGTTACGCCACCATCCGGCAGTTACAGCGTTTTCATTCTTCATTAAGGCTAGCCACTCAAGTTGGGACAGGTTAAGCCTTGTCCGTACCCGACTTAAATTATTAACGACGAATGAAACCGCTGTACGTTGGGCCGATGGTGCCACCTGCCCGCATTGCGGCAGTGGCGGTGCGGCTACGACAGCCCACAACGCACCTGTGATTGCTTTGCAAATACTTGGACGCTAAAAAACGTCATCGTCCGGCTACAGTTTTGCGCTGTTTTGGTTAAGAAGACCCCGCAACCCATATAGGGCCTTAATATTTACATGCCTTCCTGATAAGCAATCCATTGGTTATCAATTAACAATTGCATCGGTTGGTAATCGCTTTTATAGGCCATTTTTTTGCAGGCTTTAATCCAGAAACCCAGATATAAAAACTCCCGCTGCCGTTTTTGAAGTTGCCCGATTTGCCATAACACCGCATAGGCACCGAGACTGTAGCCGGAAAATTTCGGCTCAAAAAAAGTATAAACGGCTGACCATGCGTCCTCAAACTGATCAATAACGGCAACAGCAGCTAGCTCACTATCAATGGAAAACTCGACAAATTGGGTGTCACACCACGAACTACTTAAAAAACCAATGTAATCATCGGGACTGGAATGCGCCATATCGCCGTCGCCATGCCGGGTTGTTTGGTAACGCAAGTACATATCGTAATGCGCTTGTTCAAAAACAGGCGGTTTAACAATAACCTGTGTGTTGCTGTTTTTTTTCCAGCAGCGCTGCTGACGCCTGTTGGGTACGAATTGGCTGGCAACCAATCTTGAGGGAAGACAAGCGGCACACTGCCGACAATAAGGCTTATAAACTTCATCCCCACTGCGGCGAAAACCCTGCCTTATCAATTGGGCATAAAGTTCTGACGTTAAATGGCAAGAGGGATGCACGAAAGCGGAACGGGCAATCTTGCCATCAAGATAGCTGCAATTATGTTCATGCGTCAGGAATAATGGGATGGAAATCATTGTGCCCAAGCAGACGGATGGGCGGGCAGGTCACAATAACGGTCAAGTAACTCTATAAAGCGATCCCTGTCTATTTCTTCAGCTCCCAGGCTTGTTAAGTGCCGGGTATGCACCTGGCAGTCTATCAGTTGATACCCCCAACATTTAAGCTGCCCGACCAACGTGACAAAGGCCGCTTTGGAAGCATCCGTCCGGTTATGAAACATCGATTCGCCAAAAAACACCTGTCCCAGCGCGACGCCGTACAAACCGCCTACCAGTTCACCGTCTTGCCATGCTTCAGTAGAATGTGCAACACCAAGCCGGTGTAAATCATTATATGCCTGCTTTATGTCTGCCGTGATCCACGTCCCAGCATATTCTGACCTGGACTTTGCGCACGCATTAATCACGTCATCAAACGCCTGATCAAACGTCACCAGGAAACTGTTTTTTCGCAAGGTCTTGCGCAGGCTGCGCGAAACTGTTAGATGCTCCGGGAATAACACCAACCGAGGGTCGGGTGACCACCACAGTATCGGCTCACCAGGGTTATACCACGGGAAAATTCCCTGCCGATACGCCTTTAACAAGCGTTTTTTTGTCAAACATCCACCTATCGCCAGTAAACCCTCCGGCTCTGACAGGGCTTTCTTAACGGAAGGGAAATCCTGCTCGGGATCTTTAGGATTTAGGATAGTCAGTTTCATGGGTGGGGGGCAATATTTTGCAGCAGTCCGCATAGCTTATACCATCTACGCAAGCGAATTTGTTTATCACATTGGCGAATTTTACAGTGTAGTGATGGGGACTCAGTAAAGAAATTTACTTATTTTTTTCAAGCAGAATGTCACGATAAAAAGGCTTCACCACAAAATTTGCAGCGCCGGCTGGTATCCGCATCAATAACCTTGAGTAGCAAAATGCTTCAGCCCATTCCATAAGCGTCGTTCCGGCAGGGATTGCCGGAATCCATAAGCCAAGGATGGCAACCCAAACACCGCCTCCCTGTGGACTGGTACCGGCGGCGATTTAGCTGAAGCGGCTTACTAATCAGGTCAAGAGTTGTATGCGCTTACAGTCCACGCTGTAGCCCATAAGTATCTACACAAGTTTATTTATTAAAAATCATAGTGTTAAATAAATAATCACGTTATTTCATACAGATAACTGCTGTTTCAAGCCAGATTTTGTGATAGAAAAACCTAAAAATATAGCAATTATCTGCAAGGAA
>JAUYEP010000305.1 GCA_030689765.1 Methylovulum sp. | reverse complement strand
TAGGTTTTATGAGTTTCTGTTTAAGCTTCTATCTCAAAATATAGGAATAATGTCCATTTGTTTCTTTAGGTTGTCATAAAATTGAGGTCGCACCCTGCTTAAGGAACTCGGCTGCAACAAGGCGCAAGGTTTTTACCTGCAGCATCCCCTTTCTGCAGAAAAGTTTGGGGAGGAAGTGCTGGTGGATAAATGGCGGAGGAAAATAAGGCTACCAACTTAAGAAGGGACAAGCCGCAAGGCTTAACCGTTCGCCCTGAGCTTGTCGAAGGGTGGACGGTTAAGCCGTTTATGGTTCGACAAGGCCTTTAGTCCTGAGCGCAGCCGAAGGATCACCACGAACGGTTTAACCGTCTTAAACTGTCCCGCCTTAAGTTGGTAGCCGAAAATAATATTCCCGCCAAAATCAGTCACTGAGACCTTGATTGGTTATAATGCGGTCGTGAACAAACATACATGATGGGGGAATTGCAATGGCTGATGAAAATAATGCAAGACATAATATCGTAATTGTTGGCGGCGGAGCTGCCGGGCTTGAATTGGCAACCCGTTTGGGAAATAAGCTGGGGAAAAAAAAGCTGGCGGAAATCACGCTGATTGACGCGGCCACAACACATATCTGGAAGCCGTTGCTGCATGAGGTTGCCGCTGGTACGCTGGATGAATCAGAGCAGGTGGAGTATTTGGCTCAAGCGCACCGCAGCCATTTCCGCTTCAGATTGGGGAAAATGGAAGCTTTGAACCGACAAAACAAGGAAATTTATGTCAGCCCTACCTTCAATGACAAGGGGGAAGAGCTTATTCCAGGCCGGACATTCAAATACGACACGCTGGTTATGTCGGTGGGCAGCGTCAGTAACACCTTCAATATCAAAGGGGTGGCAGAGCATTGTCTGTTTTTGGACACCACGACACAGGCATTTGGTTTTCAAAAGCAACTGTTTGAATCTTATTTGAAAAAATATATAGGCAAAGACAGCGCCGCCGTTAAGCCTCTATCGATTGCCATTGTTGGCGCAGGCGCAACAGGCGTTGAATTGTCGGCCCAATTGCATGAAGTCACGGATATATTGGCCATTTATGGCTTAAATGAACCCAGCAACGTCAAGCTGACAATTATTGAGGCCGCCACGCAGTTATTGCCTGCATTGCCCGATAAACTGGCGCAGGCCACCCAGCAACAACTGGTCAAGCTGGGTGTCGACCTCAAATTGGGGCGGCGCGTCACTGAAGTGACCAAAGAGGGCATAACCACCCATGATGGTGAGTTTATTGAAGCCGATATTAAGGTCTGGGCGGCAGGGATTAAGGCGCCCGATTGGATGAAGGGCCTGGATGGGCTGGAAACCAATCACATTAACCAACTGGTAGTGGATAACACGCTAAAAACAACGGATGGTGATGTCTTTGCGATGGGCGATTGCGCGGCCTGTGTCTGGCAAGGCCATAAAGGCAATGTGCCGCCTCGGGCGCAAGCAGCCCATCAGCAGGCTGAAACCTTGTATAAATCAATCATCAACCGCTTAAACGGCGGTGAGCTGGTGGCCTTTACTTATTATGATTACGGTTCGTTGGTGTCGTTAGGCAAATACACCACCGTTGGTAATCTGATGGGCAGCCTGATGGGTACGGTCAGTATCGGCGGGTTTATTGCCAAAATGGTCTATCTGTCTTTATATAAAATGCACCAGGTTGCGATACATGGCTATTTTAGGACAGCGATGCTGACGCTTTCCAATGCGTTCAGGCGCAGCGCTTACATCAAGATAAAAATGCACTAGCTTTCTAAAACCAGCTGTAACTATATAGTCCCCCTCTTTGGAAAAGAGGGGTTAGGGGAGATTTTATTAGATACGCCCCCTCGCGTTGCGCTCTCCCCCTCAATCCCCCTTTTTCAAAGGGGGAGGTGAAATACTTACGTTACAACCAGCTTTTAACCACCACGACAAGAATAACACTATGTTTGAAATTGAATATGAGTTCCGGGAAGAAGATTTAATCCATTTTAATGAGCTGCAGTTCATGAGGAATGAAGAAATTCAGCAGAATATAAGAAAAAACCGTTGGATAGTGCCAGGTATCATGGCGCTTATCGGCTCTTTTTATTATTTTTACTATGGCGATATGTCAACATCGGCATACGTCCTTGTTATTGCGCTGCTGTGGGCGTTGTTGTCGCCTAAAGTCATGATGCTGGACTTGCACCGGCAAATCCTGAAAAACTATACCGAAAAAGAAAAGCTAAATATGTTTGGCGCTTATACCCTGAGCATTGACCCTGAAAATCCTAAATTTTTGCAGGAAAAGTCGCCTAGCGGCAAGCATAAAATGGCCTGGGAGGAATTGCTCAGGGTGGAATATGGGAAACGCTATGTTTATATTTATATTAACTTGACAACAGCCTTGGTTATTCCTGTAGAAACTGTAAAAAAGGGCAATCTTGAACAGTTTGCCGAACAAGCGGAAAAAATGATTGAGCGGTTTAGTTAAGGGTAAGTGTATAGTTCCCCCTTTGAAAAAGGGGGATTGTATCGTTCCCACGCTCCAGCGTGGGAAACGGCCAGGGACGCTCCAGCGTCCCGCGTCGCCGCGCTGGATCGCGGAAAGCGGCGTTTCCACGCCAGAGCGTGGGAACGATAAAATTGAAAAACCAACAATGAGGCTTTTGCTATGTTTAAACTGATCATCCGCGCAAGTTTGTACATCATTTTAGGATGTATTTCACTGGCTTATCCCATAACGTCTGTTGCGGCATGGGCCATTAAAGCCACGCCAGGCGACAGCCAAATCACCCTGCAATGGGCGGCGGTCAAAAAGGCGAGCAACTACGGCGTGTGTTATGCCACCGAAAGCATAGACAACATTAAAAACTGCCTGAACTATGCCAACAGCGACTGGCCCGACACGTCCAACACCAGCCTTAAAATTACCGGATTAAGCAACGGCACAAAATACTATTTTCGGGTGTTAGCCGAGAATCCCACGGCGATACTGGCGGTCAGCGCTACCGTTGCCGCTATCCCTAATAAAACCACCGCTAAAAAGACCAGCCTTAACGACACCGGCATTAACAACGGTCAATGCTATCAAGTGGACAACGACGCCTTAGTCGCCTGCACCAGCACGGCGGCAAAAGCGTTAAGCAACACCCAGGACGGCATGGTCGGGCGGGATGTGACGGCAGGCAATAGTAGCGATGGCCGCGCTGGCTTTAACTTTACTAAAATCAGCAGCATCGGTGCCGCATTGCCGGTCACTGCCAGCAGTTGGGTGTGTGTCAAAGATAATGTGACCGGCCTGATCTGGGAAAACAAAACCGCAGGCGGCGGCCTGCATGATGGCGATAATGGCTACACCAACTACAGCGCTGATTATGGTTCAGGAAATCTGGGCCAGGCAAGCGATGCCAGCGGTTTTGTCGCGGCGGTCAACCAACAAGGCTTATGCGGCTCAAAAGCCTGGCGATTGCCCAGCGCAGACGAATTGCAAAGCCTGGTTGATTATGGTGTTGCTTATCCTGGGCCGACGATTGATACAGCCTTCTTTCCCAATACGCAAAATAATGCGTTTTGGTCGTCTTCGCCTAACGTTGGCAATACCGATTACGCGTGGTATGTCAATTTCAGCAATGGCAACGTCAGCAACGGCAACCGCAGCGGCAGTTTGCCGGTCCGTCTAGTGCGTGCCAGTCAGTGATTGGTTATTGGAAATAATTATTATGAATCCTGTATTACCTCCCATTTATCGCGATAGCCGTCGCTTGTTAGTTCATACCGAAACGATGGTGCGCCACTTTGCGCGTTATCATAAGTACACGGTAGGCACTGATCTAAGGCAGCAAGCCATGCGCATCATGCGCGGCGTGCATCGCGCCTGTTTTGATCGTGAACGGGTGGCGGAACATGTGCGTAACTTGGTGTGGCTTATTGATGATTACAAGTTGACGCTACAATTGGCGATGGAAATCGGAGCGTTTACGCACGGTGAAAAAGGTCAAGCCAATTTTAAAGCGTTTGAAGCCGCCGCTGAGTTAGCGGCGGCTATTGGTAAACAGTGCGGCGGCTGGCAACAGAAAACAGCCCACCGTCTGCGCACACCAGAGGGCGGCGTAACGGCCGCCCCCGGGTCAAAACCTGCGGCGTAGCTGTAGGGCAACCTCGTATCACTGAGTGCCAGTTCCACCTTACCTGCGAGTGAGGTTAAAGCCTGATAATGCCGTGCTACCGTGTTGATGTGCGGCGGCGTCGAAAGTGGGCTGGCTGGCGTTTTGGTCGTCTTCGCCTAACGTTGGCAATACCAATAACGCGTGGAATGTCAATTTCAACAATGGCAACGTCAACAACAACAACCGCAACAACAGTTTGCCGGTCCGTCTAGTGCGTGCCAGTCAATGATAGGTGGGTCGGTGTAAAGGCGAAGTGGAATTGTCCAATGCGCCAAGGTCAGTTAACACCGACCGGTGTGCAGAGGGTGGGTTGCCTGTCCGCACTGTTTTTTTTGTAGGGTATCGTTCCGGCGCAACGACACGGGACGCTCCAGCGTCCCGTCCCACTAACTACAATGTTAAAAAAATCTTATGGGAAGAAGCCGCTACACGATAACCGAACCAGATAAACCTCACTTTATGACCTGTACGGTGCTGGAATGGCTACCCGTTTTTACGCGTCCTGAGACGGTGCACATCGTACTCGATTGCTGGCGTTACCAAAGGGAACACCAAGATTTACAACTTTATGGTTACGTTGTTTTAGAAAACCATTTACATTTTATTGCCCAAGCGAAAAACTTGGACAAATGCGTGAGCAGCTTCAAGGCGTTTACTGCACGGCAGATTATTGACCATTTACAAGCACAGCAGGCTGAACGGCTATTGGCACGGCTACGCTTTTCCAAACGGGCGCACAAAACAGACCGTGAGTATCAGTTCTGGCAAGAGGGTGTCCATGCTGAACTGGTTTTTAGCGAGGCCATGATGCGGGAGAAATTGGACTATATTCACGCTAATCCAGTGAAACGCGGCTATGTGAACCTGCCTGAGCATTGGCGTTATTCGAGTGCCGGTAATTATGCCGGGTTAGAGGGCTTGATCGAGGTGGATTCATGGTGAGGGGCGACGCTCCAGCGTCCCGTCCCGCCGCGCTGGAGTGCTGAAACGATAAATGGCAATTCGACCCATCAGCCCATCCGTCCGCATCCCCGTTACTTTATTGGCCTGCTATAAGGCATGGCGCAAAGCACGCCGTGGAAAACGCCCCAGCGCAAACCAATTGGCCTTCGATGTCCGCTGGTTGGATAATTTGCTGGCACTTAAAACGCTGTTACGTTCAGGGCAGTGGCAACCTAAACGCACCGTGTCTTTTGTCGTCCATCACCCTAAAACCCGTGAAATTCACGCGCCTTATTTTGTTGACCGGATTGTCCATCATTTATTGGTGGAACGGCTTGAGCCGCTGTTTGAGCCGGTGTTTATCCATGACAGTTATGCCAACCGAACCGGCAAAGGCAGCCATGCCGCCGTGGCTAGGTTGCAGCAGTTTATGCGTCGCCGTGAGGGGTGTGATGTATCGTTCCCACGCTCCCCCATCTTATCGTTCCCACGCTCCGGCGTGGGAACGCAGCCTTCCGCGCTCCAGCGCGGTGACACGGGACGCTGGAGCGTCCCTGGCTGCATTCCCACGCTGGAGCGTGGGAACGATACGGGGATGGCGCGTGGGAACGATAAGGGTCTGGAGCGTGGGAACGATAAGGGGATGGCGCGTGGGAATGATAAGGCAGGGAATGGCTGGTATTTACAGCTTGATATTCATAATTTTTTCAATAGCATCCATCGCCCCACGCTTTATGCGATGCTTTGCCGGCGTTTGGCGCAAGTTGAACATCGGGGGCAACTGCCGTCCGCGCATGTTTTGGCTTTGCGTAGTTTGTGCCATAAATTGCTGGCGCATAAGGTCACTGAACTCATGCGTGACCCTCTTGCCGCCGCGCAACTGCCACCCCACAAAAGACTGGTGAATGCGCCAGCGGGGTGTGGTTTGCCCATCGGTAATTTAACCAGCCAGTTTTTTGCCAATGTTTATCTGAACGCACTTGACCAATTTGTAAAACATACCCTAAAGTGCCGTCATTATGTGCGCTATGTTGATGATTTTATTTTGTTGGCGGATGACCCTGAGCAATTACGCGTGTGGCAAGTACAAATCAGTGCTTTTTTACAAACCACTTTGCGCTTGCGCTTAAAAGACGATGTGCGGCTCCAGCCTTGTTGTCAAGGCATCGATTTTTTAGGCTACCGTGTTTTTACCCACTATCGACGGGTACGTCCGAGGGTGGTCGCCCATTGCCGGGCAAAGCTGGCTGCGTGGGCACGGCAGTTTGTACGCCAACACCCACAGGGTTTATGGATTAGGACAACGGCCCCAGCGTTAGCGCAACTGCAAGCCATGCTAGGCAGCTATTGGGGACATTTTTCCCATGCCCACAGTGTACGTTTGCGCCATGCGTTATTTGCACAGTTCAACTGGTTACCTTATTTATTCAGTTTGTCAGCCGATGGTGACATTACCGCGCGGTGGGTGTTGTCGGGGGTGACGTTTGCCCAGCAAAGCGACGCTTTACAGCAAAGTAAACTTGCAGCACACTGTTTTATTCAAAGAGGCTGCCGATTTTATGAGTTAAAATCGAATAGTCCTTTTATAGTATCGTTCCCACGCTCCAGCGTGGGAATGCAGCCAAGGACGCTCCAGCGTCCCGTGTCGCCGCGCTGGAGCGCGGAAGGCTGCATTCCCACGCCGGAGCGTGGGAACGATAAGGGGCTGGGGCGTGGGAACGATAATATTGAATATCACCCTGAAAAAATGCCGGCCTTATTGGCGAATTTGCGCCGTCTAGGGGTGTCGTATTGTGTCGCCAAGCAAACGGGTTGGTTACGGCATGGCACACGTCGGCGCGAACTCTGCGAGTGGTTTATCCCCACCTGACGGTTGGTATAGTTCCCATGCCTGAGCATCGTATCGTTCCCACGCCGGCGCATCGTATCGTTCCCACGCTCCGGCGCATCGTATCGTTCCCACGCTCCGGCGCATCGTATCGTTCCCACGCTCCGGCGTGGGAATGCAGCCTTCCGCGCTCCAGCGCGGCGACACGGGACGCTGGAGCGTCCCCAGCGGCATTCCCACGCTGGAGCGTGGGAACGATACGGGGATAGCGCGTGGGAACGATACGGGGATAGCGCGTGGGAACGATACGGGGATAGCGCGTGGGAACGTAAATTTCATCAATCTTCTTTACTCTGAATGGGGCATTACTTATGTTTAAATTAAATCGCACCTTGACCGCACTGGCGGTAAGCCTAGGGCTGTTAGCCTTTTTACCCCCCGTGCTGGCGGCAAGCCGTTACACGGTGTCTGCTAACGGACAAGAAGTTAAAGACAATAAAACCCAGTTGGTCTGGCGACGTTGCCCTGAAGGCATGAGCTGGTCAGTGAACGCCTGCGTCGGTTCTGCAAGCGGGCTGACGCACCAAGCCGCTTTGCAACAAGCCGCTAAAGTGGCCACTAACACCGGTGTGGCATGGCGGCTACCGAATGTTAAAGAACTGGCCAGTATTGTGGATAGAAGCCGTAGTAATCCCGCTATTGACACGCTAGCGTTTCCGGCAACACCGAGTAACGCGTTTTGGTCGTCTTCGCCTTACGTTGGCGATACCTATAACGCGTGGTATGTCAATTTCTACAATGGCTACGTCAGCAACAGCGTCCGCAACGGCAGTTTGCCGGTCCGTCTAGTGCGTGCCAGTCAGTGATTGGTTATTGGTTTTGTTCAAGTAGCCAAGCAGATTGTGGTTACGCCCCGCCGTTAACCTGTAATGTTATCGTTTTTATTTTATCGTTTATCGTTCCCACGCTCCAGCGTGGGAACGCAGCCCTAGACGCTCCAGCGTCCCGTTTCGTCACGCTGGAGCGTGACAAGCTGCATTCCCACGCCGGAGCGTGGGAACGATAATAACCCCTCTTTTTCAAAGAGGGGGACTGAATAATTACCTATTTTTACGATTCTAGATGCTTACAGGATCAGCGAGGCAGGTGGAGCCTGAGAGAGAGGGCGTACATGAGGGC
>JAUYEP010000295.1 GCA_030689765.1 Methylovulum sp. | reverse complement strand
GCGTTTTTTGCGTAGTGAAAATGCAAAGCATCCCGAAATCGCGTCGAGTCATTGGGATGATGTGAGCCACCCCTCGTTGGGTGGCGAACGAGAGACTCAGGACGGCTGGGATGCCCAAAACAAGCTTTCGCAAAAATAGCGACTCCCCGCTTTGACTAAAACGGCATCAATATTGATTTCGCTCATGTCGTTGACGATCACGGCAATTTTCAACCCCTCGCGATTGGCGAGAAGCTGGTTTAATAAGGTGGTTTTGCCAGCACCTAAAAAGCCGGATAAGACGGTGACGGGTAAAGGGTTTGCGGTCATATAGTTTATATGGGATGTTTCCCCGCTATTTGCTATAGCGGGACAAATTAAACAAAATTCTCAAGCGGCAGCTAATTCTTGCTGTGCTTGCCGGAACCAAAGCAATACATTTTGCCAGTGCTGGTCGCCATATAACCGTCGGAAACGCGAGGTTTCTTCGCTTTCGGCATTATCCAACGCGGCAATGCGGGAGTTGATATAAGCCGCTTCCAAAGCGATACCGCATAGACACGGCAGGTTTTTGCGATTTGCCAAATTTTGGGTTTTAAGCATAAGTTTGTGTTGATGGGCTTTGCGCTGGACATAAGTGGATTGCCGTTACCGACGCACCGATACAGGGATGAAACCGGAGAGAAACAAACCTTATCTACGAGTTACGGCAATCCGCTTATGCCCAATGCAATCCCTTGCTTATTTCAATAGGATGGCTGTCAGAAAGTTGAATCAATTACTCCACAAGCTTTATTGGTCAATAATTCACTCTGACCCCTATCTCCGCGCCTCTACCTGGCTCTGGTGCAAAATTCCGCAAGTACGAGGTTGAATTGCGGATATTCTCATCCAGCAAGTTATTGGCTTTGGCAAACACCATCACGTCCACGTCTTTGATTTGCTTGATAAGGTATTGGGTACTCAAGTTAAGCTGTACATAGCTGGCGGTGGCGGTGTCGAAATCGCCTGGGCGGCCTTGGGCTTCGCCACGAGTTAGGCGCAGGTTACTGTTCCAGTCGCCTTTGATATGGTCGAGTTGGAAGCCGAAACGTAATGGCGGCATCCGTGGCACATCACCACCGTTGACGAATTGCCCACGGGTGTAGTCGCTGAACAGGGTCAAATCGACTAAGCCATAGTGATTTTCCATCAGCGGGAAAATCAGCTTGCTTTCGTAACCCATAAAGGTGGCATCGGCTTGGCGGCTTTCGACCACGGGGAAACAAGGGGTGTCTGGAGGACAAATAACCCCGTCTTCATCAACAAATTGTCCATTGCGCTGTTGGTAGATGTAATCGTTGGCCCAGTTGTGGAACAGGTCTATCTCCGCACGCATCCAGTCGGTTTTAAATTTGTAACCCAAATCTAAGTTATACGAAGTTTCTTCACGCAAATTGACATCGCCGACTTCGAAACTGCGGGTGGCATCGTGAAAACCGTTGGCAAGCAATTCTTGCACTTGCGGCGCACGTTGGGAGCGGGTTATCGCCAGATTGAGGTTATTGCTGTCGTTGATTTTCCACAGACTGGACGCGGACGCGCTAACGGGAACGTAATTCAGGCTGCCCAAGCCTTCGGGGGCAATAGTTGTATCTTCCACCCGGAAACCGAGCTGGTTGTTCAGCGTTCCTAGTTTGAAGGATTCGACGGCAAACACGCCGTAGCTGTTGGTCAATGATTGCGGCACAAGGGCATCACCAGTTTCTTTATCAATCGCGGCAAAGTCGCTGGCAATGGCTTGAAAACCCAACGCGCCGTGCAATCCGGCAATCGGTTTGTGGGTCAATTCCAAGCGGCTTTCGTAGGTTTTGTTGGTAAAAAATGCCGCTTCTTGTCCGTTGGGCACTTCGGTGTGTTGGTAGTCGGTGTAGCCCAGTTTCATGCGTAGCGATTCGGCAAAAGGGAACGGATTTTTCAGCTCGCTTTTCAAATCATATTTGCTTTGTTTCAGATCAATGCGGACGATTTCGCCGCCTGTGCCGTCAGGGGCGATGCCATAGTTGTTTTCCAGGCGGTTGATGGATACGCCTGCAAAGCCTGGTTCGCCGACTAGCGACAAGCCCGCCGAGCCGCTGATCGCATCGCTGCTGCTGTTGTTAATAAAGCCGTGGGTGCTTTGCAAGGTGTCTGGCAAAGTCGGGTCAACTTTCCGTGCGGCGTTGATGTCAATGGCGTTGCCGCCAATATCAACGTTGCCACGGTCACGGAAAAAACCGTCGATATGGTAGGCGATGTGGTCTTTGCCGCCTTCCAGTTTCATGGTGGTGGCGGTTTCGTCAGAAACTGAATCAAAACGTTGTTCCAACGCGCCGCCTAAGAGTTTTTCCGGCAGTTGTTCGGGGATACGATTGTCGATGACGTTAACCACGCCGCCTATCGCGCCGCTACCGTAAAGCAGGGTGGCAGGGCCACGTAATACTTCTATGCGCTCTGCCAGCAATGGCTCGACGCTGGTCGCATGGTCAGGGCTGATTGCAGAAGCATCGTTACTGCCGATGCCGTTATTCAACACCCGCACCCGTGGCCCGCTTTGCCCGCGTATCACGGGTGTGCCAACACCGGAGCCGAAAGATTGGCTGGTGATGCCGAGTTCGTTTTTCAGGGTTTCGCCGATGCTGTGTCCGACTTTTAAACGGAGTTCATCTTCCGCTAAAACCGTAACGGGGGTAGCTGTGTCAGAGACCTTTTCTGCCAAGGGTGCAGTGACAACCACTTGGTCCAGTTCCACGATGCTCTGTTCAACTGCATAAGCTGTCGGCACTATTGCCATAGCTAATAAAAGGTAATAAATATCGGATTTTTTCATATGATGCTTATTTCTATATTTAATGAAAACAGTAGGGTGTAGAGTGAACCACAGCAATTAGAAATGTTATAACATAACTTTAAAAGAGTAATCACCGCCATTTCAAAAATGATTTTACATGCCCATAGATGTTAAAAATACTTCCCGGCATTCCCAACAAATCAGTTTTGAGTATCCTCAACCCCTAGACGTTTAACGCAAACTCCCTGGGCTTCTATTGCCTTACTATGCACAATAAAGCCTGCTTGAGAAAAACTCTTGCGACAAGGTTGCCATCACTTTCTGGGTAAGGCGCTCCTCGACTTCATTAGCAGTGCTTACAAATTAACAGTAACAATTCATGTTGATGCCCAGAACAACTGCAACCAATAAAGGCATTAAGGCTTTCTACCCGATGTATAAAGCCTTGTTCGATCAAAAAATCCAGTGCCCTTAAATTGTCGCGGGCTGTTGTGAAGGTTTGATCCGATCCAACAACTCATAGGCTTTAACCGCTTTATGGCTGTCCCAAATCAACTCCAGCACTTGGTGACGAATAGGGGTTAAATGTACGCCTCTTGCCAAACACAAATTTTCGGCAGCACCTAATGCTTCACTGACACACTGTTTATGACCGTGTCCTAAGGCATCGGAATGGCTATGGCGTGCTTCGGTAGAAGAATTCATTGTGTGGGCTTATTGCATAGAATGTAATGTTATAATATAACATATACTATTCATCGTCAAACCTACCCTTACTAATGCAGCACATTCTGAAAGAGTTTTGTTACAAAATGGGGGTTAATTAAATTTGCCCGTCAGGATGGGTGATGACGCAACGTTCGGTTATTAACCGGTAAACATGGTTTAGCTTAAGGCCATAGTTTTCAAGCAACCATTCCTGGGAACAGCCATTTAGGTACATTTTGACGGCCTTTTTTCGCTTTAAGTATTGGCTCCGACATTCCTCTGTCAATGCCCCTTTGTCTGGCGTTGGCCATTTTTCAAAATCAGCCTGTTCCGTACCGGAAAGCCCTTTGGCCGTTCTCCCCAATTTACCCGAAAGCCCAGATGGTTCTACCTCCGAAACCATGCTCCCCCCGCATACAAAAAGTGATTGCCGAACCCTGTTGTAACCCCCGATATTTTGTTTACAACATCCCTTTAAACGGCATTTATTTTACAATTTTAGTTTAATGAACGGCAGTCGGGTATATTCTTCCCCAAAAGAGCCTAACCGTGGGCAATGAGCTATCTGTAAGGAAAAGATTATGACCAATCCATCGCCAAACAACCGCGATATTTACGATGACACGCTTAAACAACTGCTGCTGGAAGTTTCTGATTTGCGCCAGGAAATTGAGCAGAATGCGGTTAACCGCCTGCACAAATACAAGGCGAATTACCAAGCCGGCGTATTTAACCGAAGCGCCTGCAATCTCGCCCATTATCTGGCGCTGAGGCAGTTTGACCTGCGCCACTTACAAGATCGGCTGGCCCAGGCGGGCTTGTCATCGCTGGGCCGGTCGGAAGCCTCGGTATTATCGACGCTCGATGCGGTCATCGAAGTATTAAAACGGGCCACTGACAAGTCGTACTTGCCTGACGGCAAAAATCCAACCGAATATGGCTTTAACCGTGGCTTGCAATTATTGGATCAGCACAGCATCGAATTGTTCGGCCCGTTTCATGAGCACAGCAAAGTTCATGTCATGGTGACGCTGGCGACCGATACCGCCTGGAATTACGATCTGATCCTGGCCTTGCTGAAAAATGGCATGACCTGCGCCAGAATCAATTGTGCCCACGATGACCCCGTACTTTGGCGGCGCATGATCCGAAATATCCGCCGTGCCGAAACAGAAACAGGCAAAATCTGCCGCATTTTAATGGATCTTGCCGGCCACAAAATTCGCACCGGTGCGATTGCGCTGGGTTCGCCTGTACGTCACATCAAAGTAAAAAAAGATGTTTGCGGAAAAATAATCGCCGCCGAACAATTAATCTTAACCACGGGCAGCACACCAGAACCGGAAATGACAGACGGCATTACCACCCTGTTTCGCGTATCCATTCCTGAAGCGCTCCATAAACGGCTCAACCCTGGATGCCGTTTGGCATTTATTGATGCGAGGCAAAAACAGCGCCATTTGCTAATAGGACCAGCAATTTCCGATACCGAGTGGCTGGTTAGCTGCAACCAGAGCAGTTACCTGATGTCCAGATGTGAATTGACGCTGCTTGAGCCGGATAAGCATGAGGCTGATACTGCTGATAAATTTAATCTGGGCCTGTTTACTGGTGAGCCGCTGGAAATACGCCTGTTCAAGAATGACTTATTGTTGTTGACAGAAAATAATGCCGTCGGTACGCCAGCTGAATATGATGAAAACGGCGTCTTGATAAAGCCCGCTCAAATTGGTTGCACCTTGTCGTCATTCAGCACCAAACTGACCATCGGCCAGCCGGTTTGGATAGACGATGGCAAGCTTGGCGCCATCGTGGAAAATATTTCCGGGCAAGGCGCGTTACTGCGCGTCAATCAGGCACGTAGCGGCGGCGTGGGCATACAAAGCGATAAGGGCATCAACTTTCCCGACACCGATCTGTGCTTGTCACCGTTAAGCGAAAAAGATTTGATTGACCTTGATTTTGCCTGCACACATGCCGATTTGATCGGTTTTTCTTTCGTCGAAACTTTGGCGGACATGGATTATTTAATGTCCGAGCTCGCCAAACGCAACGCAACCGATATACCCATTATTGCCAAAATCGAAACCAACCTTGCGGTAAAAAATCTGCCCGATATTATTCTTGGCACCCTCGGCCGACACAGCCTTGGCATCATGATTGCCAGAGGCGATTTGGCCGTCGAACTGGGCAGCGCGCGTCTTGCCGAAATTCAGGAAGAATTGCTTTGGGTATGCGAGGCTGCGCATGTGCCGGTGATTTGGGCGACGCAGGTCCTGGAGTCCATCGCCAAAAAAGGCGTCCGGTCACGGCCTGAATTTACCGATGCGGCAATGGCTGTCCGCGCCGAATGCGTGATGTTGAACAAAGGCCCCTATATATTGGATGCGATAGCCGCCCTGGTGAATGTGATGATCCGTATGCAGGAACATCAACGGAAAAAATTCTCGCGTTTGCGCGCATTGCAATGGTGAATAAGTAGCCATGCAAAAATATTTGTAAGTATTCAGTCCCCCTCGCCTTGCTCTCCCCCTTTGAAAAAGGGGGAGAGCAAGGCGAGGGGGCGTATCTAATAAAATCTCCCCTAACCCCTCTTTTCCAAAGAGGGGGACTGAACAGTTACAAATATTTTAACTTTTGTGGGCAATGTTAAAAAACTGATGGACACCTACTTATGTTTTAAACAGTCAAGCCTTCGGTTTTTGTAGGTTAAGCCGTTCGTGGTCTGACAGGCAGTACCGCCATATTATTGGCTATTTATGCTGCCAAAATTTCGGCACACACCCTATTAATGATCACAATATATTGATTTTTAATTATATTTAAGGCATGGCATAGTATTCGCTTAAGTTATTGCAACAATAATGTTTCAAGACACGGAGTAGCGGCAATGCAAAATTCATCAGCAAAATTGGCGATTGTTAATAACAACACCTTTGAAGCAACAAAAGTGGTTAATTTGCATCACTATGACATCAGTAGTGCATTGCAAACGACGCTGGAATTTAATGAACTCATCGCAATTTTTAGTGGCAAAATTGAAAGCATGATCCCTCATAGTGCTTATGCTTATACTAATATGGAATTTGGCCTGGAAATTAAAAGCGGGGTTTTTACTAAACACTCATGCAGTTACGCGCTTAAGGTTGAAGAGCAGGGGCTTGGTGAATTGACGCTGATGCGGAACCAGCGGTTCAGCGATGCTGAAATAAAATTGCTGGAAACGCTGTTATGCTGCCTGATTTATCCGTTGAAAAATGCAACCTTATTTCAGCAGGCATTAAAATTGGCTTATACCGATCCATTGACCCAAACAAATAACAGGGCGTGTTTTAGTGATGCGCTCAAGCGTGAAATCAACCTCTCGGTACGCCATAAGAAAAACTTGTCGATGATCTTCCTTGATATTGACCATTTCAAAGCGATTAATGACAATTATGGCCACGAGTGCGGCGATGTTGCGCTGACTTCTGTAGCAAAACGGGTCAAAGAAAATCTGCGTGGCAGCGATATTGTATTCAGGATCGGCGGTGAAGAGTTTGTGGTTTTGCTCAGCGACACCGATATTGACGGGGCCAAATTACTGGCAGAACGGATCCGACAGTCAATTGAACGGCATACACTGGCTTACGACATGGCGGTCATCAAGCTGACGGTAAGCTTGGGTGTCAGCATGTTGCGTATCGACGATACGGCCAATAGCCTTGTCAAACGTGCCGACAGTGCAATGTACAAAGCCAAGCATAACGGCAGAAACCAAGTGGCGGTGGATTGACCCACCGAGGTAGAGACGTTGCAATGCAACGTCTCTACGGTGTTATCCCGCAAAATTAACCACCAGTGGCAACAGCCGTCATTCCGAATATCCATGCTTTGGGGGATATTTTCGGGTTGCCTTACGCATAAAGGCTTAACAGGCCTTTTACTGCTACCGCCTGCCCATTTTCAGTCTGTTCAATAACCTCAATGGCATCTTCGGCATTTTGCCCCCGTTGTCCAAACGGGTTAGCAACGCCTTGATGGGAGGGCTGTTGCTGATTTGATGCCGAATGCTGCGAAACATTGACATCAACCAGATTGAGTTGCTGGCTATTCAGCATTTCCCTTAGTTTCGGAATAGACGCTTCCAGCACTTCCTTGACCGCCGCATGTGGCGTCGTAAACTGGATTGATGCCTGATCCTGATCGACATCGATGCGCACAGTGATCGGGCCAAGATGTTCTGGATTGAGTGTGATTTCCGCGGACGGTATCGCCTTGTTACATAGCCATACGACGTGTTCACCCAGATCTTTACTCCAGCCAGGATGGTTTATCGGTTTGGCTATTGTTGGAAGCCCTGTTCTGCTGTCGATAGCTTGTTGCAGCTGGGTTGTTCCGGAGGGTGCATTTTCCAGTTCTGGCATAGAGGGCTGATCGGCCTGCGCCGGTTTCTCAGCCGCTTCTGCACTATCGGGGGTTTCTAGGGCCATTTCTTGTGTGCCTGTTGCTGGCCCAGAAAAAAAAGTTTTGTTTGGCAGGATGTCATCCAGGGAAATGTCAGCCACGGGGGCGCCCTGATTAGGCGCTTCTGTCGTCGGCTTTGCAAATGGCAAGCCATTGGACAGCGCTATGCCGCTAACATTTTGCTGGTTTGCCGTATCGGTGGAAACTTCGCCCAATGTTGCAGGTTTTACTGTGTCGGTCAAAAAAAGCAAGTCATTGGGTGCTACCCCGCCACTGGCATTTTGCTGGCTTGTGGTATCAGGGGAATCTTCGCCCAATGCAGGTTCACGTTCAGTTTCTTTGTCGATTTTATCTGCTGATAGCGGCCTATTGCCGAGCAACGCAGTAAGCGCTTCATCATCGGACAAGCCCGGTTGCACATCATTTTGAGGCTGTTTATATTGCAATTCAGCCGGTTGGGATATTTCAGCCTGGACAGGCGCTGTTTTTGACCGTTTAATCTGATCGTTAAAGGCATTGGCAAATTCATTGCCGCTGCCAACAGACATTTTTCCAAATGAAGCGCCAACATCCGGTCCAACTGTGTTATTGCTGGGTAACTTTGCGCCTTCGATATTCATGAAATCCTCCCGGAAAGTTGTTTGGTTGTAAGTATTCACCTCCCCCCTTTGAAAAAGGGGGGTTGAGGGGGAGAGCAACGCGAGGGGGCGTATCTAATAAAATCTCCCCTAACCCCTCTTTTCCAAAGAGGGGGACTGAATAGTTACGTTTGGTTTAAAGCGTCGGACTTTAAACATCGTAATATTATCCTCCATGCCACCCATTACAAGAAAAAAATAGGGTGGCTAACATTTGCGATGGCGGCCTGCAACGTTGGGCTTAGGGTTTTTATCAGTACATTGACTATAATGGGGTAATGAAAATAAATCGCTGCCATTGGCGGTCGGGTTTACCTGTTAATTTTGAGTGTTTAGTGTGGAAATATGGTGTTGTCGCGCATTTTGCTAGTTGATGATAATAAGACAAGATCCCAACAGCTTGAGACCGTCCTTCAGTTTATGGAATTTCAGGTGGAAACGGCAACTTCATTAAATTATGAGGCGCGTGTTGATAGTCTTGACGCCTTGTTGGTCATTTTTTTAGGTCATGGTATCGCTAAACAGGCTGCCATACTCAGGGCGTTTGAAGAGCTGGCGCACAATACCCCGATCATTTTGTTAATTGATAAAAGCAGCACACACCCGATGCCAGCAGCGGTTAGTGACCCGGTGTTCCCTATTCTCGAATGGCCTGCCACCTATCCAGACCTGAAAAGGATCATCGATAAACTTTCCGATTCCTCGATGCCACAGCCAATCCATCAAGGCACACGGGATGAGCCGCGTTTTTCCGCCATTGACCGCCTGCAAGGAAACAGCCGCACGATTGCCAATGTCCGCAAATTGATCCATCAGGTTGCCGGATCAGATGCCACCGTTTTAATTTTGGGCGAGTCGGGAACCGGAAAAGAAGTGGTCGCCAGAGCGCTACATGACCTTTCCAATCGACGGTCAAAACTGTTTGTCCCCATTAATTGCGGTGCAATTCCGGGCGAATTACTCGAAAGCGAATTATTCGGGCATGAAAAAGGCGCGTTTACTGGAGCATTAAGCGCAAGGCAAGGACGCTTTGAAATGGCGGAAGGCGGCACCTTGTTCCTTGACGAAATTGGCGATATGCCCATGACCATGCAGGTCAAACTATTGCGGGTGCTTCAGGAACGCACGTTTGAACGTGTGGGCAGTAATAAAACAATACATTGCGATGTCAGGATTGTTGCGGCGACGCACCGGTTTCTCGAAGACGAGATTAAAAGCCACCGGTTTAGGGAAGACCTGTTTTATCGCCTGAATGTTTTTCCTATCGAGATGCCGCCTTTAAGGGAACGGCCTGAAGATATACCGCTGCTGGTAGCCGATCTTGTCGCCAGGATGCAGGCCTCAAACCGTGGTTCAGTGCGGCTGAACAATGCCGCGATGGCGGTGCTGATGCAGCATGAATGGCCGGGTAATATCAGGGAATTGGCTAATTTGATTGAACGGCTGGCGATCATTTACCCCAAAGAGTTGGTCGATGTCACTGGGTTGCCGGAAAAATTTCAAAACTACAACGTACCGGAAGGTATGGCTGATAATACAAAAACCGATGATGACGAAGACGAATTGGAAGGGGCGCTGGCCGTAACAGCAGAAGAATTTATCGGCAACAGCGCAACAGGATTAACACAGTTACCGAAGCAGGGTATCGATTTGAAGGAATATCTGAATATTATGGAAATTGATTTGATCCGTCAGGCCTTGGAGGAATGTAATGGCGTTGTCGCACATGCCGCCAAACGCCTGAATATGCGCCGTACCACCCTGGTTGAAAAATTGCGCAAGTATGAACTCCCGCGTTAGGCTAATTATCCAGGTTGAGTTTCTTCAAACGATAGCGAAATGATCTAAAAGAGAGGCCTAACTGCTTGGCTGCGGCTGTCTTGTTCCATCTATTTTCTTCCAGTGCAACGGAAATGGCTTTTCTTTCAATATCTTCCAGATAATCTTCCAGTGATCCCTTGGCAGGGTCATAGTCCGGCACGCCAACCGCGCCATTGTTATTTACCGGCAGATTCAAGTCGTCAACTTCAATATGTTTGCCCTCATATAAAGCGAGGGCCCGCTCCAGAATATTTTCAAGTTCCCGCACATTGCCCGGAAAATGATAGCGTTGCAGCGCTGTCAATGCCCCCGTTGACAAGCTGGGTTTAACCGTAGATGTGGCGGCTGCCAATTTCGACAGGGTATGTTCGATAAGTAACGGAACATCGGCGCTACGCTCACGCAGGGGGGGGATATGGAGATCAATCACATTGATACGGTAATATAAATCCTGCCTGAAACTGCCATCCTGGACCATACCGGCAAGGTTGCGGTGGGTCGCACTAAGCAGACGGATATTAACCGGAATTTCCTGGTGTTCGCCAACAGGGCGGATTTTCTTTTCCTGTATCGCACGCAGTAATTTAACCTGTAGTGATTGCGGCAGGTCGGCGATTTCATCGAGGAATAACGTGCCACCTTCCGCCGCCTGAAACAGGCCTTTTTTGTCGCTGACAGCACCGGAAAAACTGCCTTTTTTATGGCCGAAAAACTCGCTTTCCATCAACTCATGCGGAATGGCGCCGCAGTTAATGGCGACAAAAGGCTGTCCGCTACGTGAGCTTTGCTGGTGGATAAGACGGGCAACCAATTCCTTGCCTGAGCCGGATTCTCCGCTGATATAAACAGGTGCCTGGCTACGCGCCAATTTTGAAATTTTTGAGCGAATTTCCCGCATGGCGATTGATTCGCCGAGTAGTATGTGGCGCATCCGCCGGTCATTTTCGGGGATATCGGCCGGTTGGGACAGTTTTAGCGCATTGCTTACCAGTTGCCTTAACACCGATAAGTCCACCGGTTTGGAGATAAAATCAAAAGCGCCTTTTTTCATCGCAAGTATGGCCGTATCCATGTTGCCATGCGCGGTAATGACAGCAACAGGTATTGGGCTAGGCATCGCCTGAATAAAATCAACCAGTTCCAAGCCATTGCCATCAGGCAGGCGCATGTCCGTCAGGCAAAGGTCGAACAGTTGCTGTTTCAACAATGCGTTGGCAGACGCTAGATTTTCAGCGCAATGTGTTTGGATCGACATTCTGTTCAGCGTGATTTCCAGCAATTCACGGATATCAGGTTCATCATCTACAATCAATGCGACAGGCGTTTTCATAATTCAATCAAGCTTCATATTTCAATCAAGGTTTTTTCAGCATCCATTAAACAGAGCCTAAAGCAGCTCCGTTTATCATTTGTCAAATGATAGCTCAATTTCGCCTGGTTTAATTCGGCCAATTCCCTTGAGATATAAAGCCCTAACCCTGTCCCTTTGGACGAGGTTGTGAAAAAGGGCTCAAAAAGATGCTTGAGATGTTCCGCACTGATTCCAGGGCCGTTATCGATGACTTCTATACACGGCGAATGCTGCCATATAAAACTGCGCAACACGATGTGGGCCCGTTCAGGACAGCTATATTTCAAAGCATTTTGGCACAAATTATCCATGATCTGTTTTAAGTGGCTGGGGTCGATAAACGCGGCTAGCGGTTCAGTGGCTTGTAACAATTCAAATGTGCCAGGCGTGATCGCATGTTCAATTATGAATTCTTTCAGATAGGTGTCCAGCCAGGATTGCAGGTGTATTTTTTGCCGTCTGGAATCGCTCCTCCTCGAAAGTTGCAGGATGTCTTCAATAATACGGTCAACGCGTTTGCAATGCGTTTGTATGATGACCGTTAGCCGGTGATCCTGACCCGATAAGTCCTGATTTTCAGAGAGCAGCTGCCCGGCATGGCTGATTGCGCCTAATGGATTGCGTATTTCATGGGCAATACTGGCGGTCAGCCGCCCTAACGAAGCGAGTTTGCTTTGCTGTAGCCTTTGGTTATAAAGCGAAATGTCTTCAAGAATAATCATGTAATAAAAATCATAGCTTTTTGAGAGGGGCATGAAACGGCTGTAAATTTCCGGCTGGTTTGGGATGGGTAACAGGACAGAATCCTGTTTGGAATCGGTAAGCCACCGTTGAAAAGCCTCTGATAAATGAATGGAAATATCGCTAAGATGGCGTGGTGCAGCCACGAGGTCGGCTAGCCGTAAAGCCGCTTCATTGAGCATTTGCACTGCTTGATGCCGGTCGACAATGATGATGCCGGATTGCAGATGTTGGATGATATATTGATTGAGGTCTTCCAGCTTAACGATGGTTTGTTTTTGTTGGTCTGCCAGTTGCAACGTTTCTTCACTGCGTTTTGCAAGGATATAAGACAGCAATGCAATGGTGAAGAAGGTTGCGCCCAACATGCCGGAATACGTGTATGAAGCGGTGTCAACGTTTTGGGTTTGGCTGGTAAAGATCTGTTCGGCCAACACCGACAGGCTGGCAAGCGCGGCAAACAGCATGGCACAGAGACCGCCAATCAATAATCCGCCTGAAGCAATAGAAACAGCGAGCAGGATGCCTATGCCGCTTTTAATGCCGCCGCAGGCATGCATTAACAAGGTGAGCAGGATAATGTCCGTAAAAATAAGCAGTTGCGCTTGTGTGGTGTACGCGGTGAGCCGCCAGAATACGCTGATTATCGCGATGACTGTAAGGATCAAATAACATTGGCTGCTGTAGATATACAAATCGTTAACGTGGGGAATCAGATAAGCCGAATCACTCCGATGGAAAAGCAACACAATGAACAGGCTGGCAAGGATCAAGCGATAAATTAAAAAAACCTTCAACAAAGTCCAGGCTTGTCGCGCTGGAATGCCGTAACCTTTCGAAAAAGGGCAGGGAAAGAGAGTTTCTGAGGTATTTGCGGTCATTTGTTTTTAACGATAGCGTTTTGTAAGGACTTGGCTAGAATATCAGCGTGCCGTCAGATCATGGTGTCAGATCAAGGTGTCGTTCATCGAAATACCTTGCTGGTCTGAAACCTCCCCGTTTCATAGGGCTGCTGGCTGCGGTAGCAGCCTTGCAGTCATGGGGATGCCCCTTGCGGGTACACGGGGGGGCAATCCACCGGCCTCTATCTGTCGGTGGCCTTGTCATCCGACAGATGAGGTCGGCTGTGGATTGAAACATCATAGCATCGATGCAAAAACTTAAGGAAACCCACATCGGTTTCTACTTATCAACCAGGAGCAAACAATGAATATTCATGAATACCAGGCCAAGCAGTTATTTCACAATTACGAAATACCTGTGCCTGAAGGAAAACAGGCAACAACACCAGAGCAAGCCTCTGAAATAGCCGACGCATTGGGCGGTGACGGCTGGGTCGTCAAAGCGCAAGTCCATGCCGGCGGGAGAGGTAAAGTGGGTGGTGTAAAATTGGCTAAAACGCTGGCTGAAGTCACTGGCTTTAGCCGTGGACTGCTGGGAGAACGGTTGGTTACGATTCAAACCGATAGCACTGGATTACCGATCAATTCCTTATTGATAGAAAAAATTTATCCGATTAAACGCGAGTTGTACTTAAGCCTATTGCTGGACAGGACCAGTGAGCGGCTTATTTTTATCGCTTCGGCAGCGGGCGGTATGGACATTGAAACCGTTGCCCACGAAACGCCTGAACGGATCATCTCTGTGCAGATCCATCCCGCCGCAGGCCTGCAAGGCTATCAATGCCGCAAAGTCGCTTACGCATTAGGCCTCAAAGGCCCGCAGCACAAAGCCATAACCCGCATCATGCAAGGCATGTACGATTTGTTTTTAGCCAAGGATGCCAGCCAGATTGAAATCAATCCTCTGATAGAAACAGACAGCGGCGATTTAATGGCGCTGGACGCGAAAATCAACTTCGATGATAACGCCGTGGCGAGTCATCCTGATATTTTGGCCATGAAAGACCCGGCGCAAGAAGATGATAAGGAAAACGAAGCGCAACAGTTTGGCCTGAATTACATCACACTGGAAGGCAATATCGGTTGTATGGTGAACGGCGCTGGCCTTGCGATGGCAACGATGGATTTGGTCAAGTTGAAAGGCGGTTTGCCAGCTAATTTTCTTGATGTCGGTGGTGGCACCAATGTCGAAAAAGTCTGTGAAGCTTTCAAGCTGATTTTGTCTGACAGCAGCGTCAAGGCGGTATTGGTCAATATTTTCGGCGGTATTGTCAAATGTGATGTGATCGCATCAGGCATTTTGGCAGCGATAGAACAAATTCATGTGGCCGTGCCTGTGGTTGTCCGCCTGGAAGGCACGAATGTTGAAGAGGGCCGGGCATTATTGAGCAATACCGGGCTTAAAATTTACGCTGCGGATAATTTGGCACACGCGGCAGAACAAGTGGTTGCTTTGGCGGAGACAGTAGCAACGAATGATTCAGTTCTCTCCATTGAACAAAGCTACGATTACGATCCTACCGAAAAAGTTGGTATGTTCAAAGATCTGTTAGTTCGTAAAGGCGACAGAATTGAATGGCTGATAGATTTTAATCCTAAGAGAGTTGGCGAACCACCTTGGGAAAGATACGAAAATTATCGTGGTAGTAAAACAGTTGGAGAATATTTAGCAAACGGTGGCCTAAAAGAAGACTTGAGGTATGACTGGCTTCATAAAGAATTTTTAAAAGTAATCAATATGACTGATGAGCAATCTAACTAAGGCATTGGCAGAGATAATATGAGCATTTTAATCGACAAAAACACCAAAGTGATTTGCCAAGGTTTCACCGGCAAACAAGGCACCTTCCATTCAGAGCAAGCGCTGGACTACGGCACACAATTGGTTGGCGGCGTCACGCCGGAACGCGGCGGCGAAACCCATCTGGGCTTGCCGGTCTTTAATACCGTACAGGAGGCTGTAAATACCACGGGAGCTACCGCCAGCGTCATTTATGTGCCGCCTTTTTACGCTGCCGATGCGATACTCGAAGCCGTCGATGCCGGTATCAAGCTCATCGTTTGCATCACCGAAGGCATACCGATATTGCAAATGTTGCGCGTTAAAGCGGCTATGGCGGGAACCGGCACGTTACTGGTCGGCCCCAACTGCCCCGGCGTCATCACGCCCGGCGAATGTAAAATCGGCATTATGCCCGGCAAAATCCATTTGCCCGGTTCCATCGGCATCGTGTCGCGTTCCGGCACATTAACCTACGAATCGGTGCATCAAACCACGCAACAAGGCTTAGGCCAAAGCACCTGCGTGGGCATAGGCGGCGATCCGATACACGGCATGAACTTTGTCGATGTGCTCCGCCGTTTTCAGGACGACGGGCAAACCAAAGGCATCGTCATGGTTGGTGAAATCGGCGGCGGCGAAGAAGAAGATGCCGCCGATTACATTAAAGCCCATGTCACCAAACCTGTCGTTGCCTATATAGCGGGACAAACTGCGCCTGCCGGTAAACGCATGGGGCATGCCGGGGCGATTGTCATCGGCGGCAAGGGTACGGCGGAAGGCAAAATTGCAGCATTGAAGGCTGCGGGAATAGAGGTGGTCAGTTCGCCTACCGATATTGGTGTGGCAATGAAGGGATGTTTTAACGCGTAGGAATGCAGCTTGTAGGGTATGCACAGACTTACCCTACTACTTGGCTAAGATGAGGTAATTATGAAAATTGGCGTTCCAAAAGAGATAAAAGACAATGAAGGCAGGGTAGCGATAACGCCTGCCGGTGCATCGCACTTGATCCAGCAGGGACATTCCCTGGTTGTTGAAATGGATGCGGGCGCAATATCTGGTTTTGACGATGCGCAATACGGGCAAACAGGCGTCCGAATGGTTTCGGCTGCCGAAGCGTGGGCTGCAGACCTGGTTGTAAAAGTGAAAGAACCTGCGCCATCCGAATATCACTATCTGGATCGGCAAATGGTGTTCACTTTTTTCCATTTGGCGGGTGTTGACCCCGGCCTTACTTTGGAATTGTTGAAAAAAAATACAACAGCGATTGCTTATGAGACATTGGAAGATTCACGCGGCCGTTTGCCAATCCTTGCGCCGATGAGCGCTATTGCCGGCAATATGGCGACGCTGATGGGCAGTTATTATCTGGCTAAGTTCAATCAGGGCAAAGGCGTACAATTGGGCAAAGTGTTGGGTAAACGCCACGGTAAGGTTGTGGTTATTGGTGATGGTGTGGTTGGGCAGCATGCTGCGCAAGTCGCCTGCGGAATGGGGGCAAATGTGTTTGTTGCGGGAATTAATCCGGCATTTATGCAAAAAATCCATAGCACCGTGCTGCCGGAAGCCTCGTTCTTTTTATCCACGCCTGAAAATATCACTGAACATCTGCTTGATGCCGATTTGGCCGTTGGCGCAATACTCTGCCGAGGGGCACATGCGCCCAAAGTCATAAGCGAAGCGATGATAATGTCGTTGGCTGAAGGTTCCGTCGTCGTTGATGTCAGTATCGACCAGGGCGGTTGCATTGAAACATCAAGACCGACAACACATTCAAACCCGATATTTATCAAGCATGGTGTTGTGCATTATTGCGTGACCAACATGCCAGGAGCCTATCCCAGAACGTCAACGATTGCTTTAATGGATGCAACGTTGCCGTATATCCTAAAAATTGCAGATAGGGGTAAGGAACCGTTAATGCGTGATAAAGGACTGGCTACGGCGGTTAATACGTTGGATGGCGCCATTACCTGTAAAGCAGTGGCTGTGGGTCTTGGGATGCTGGATAAATATGAGGCAAGACCATACGCATCAACTTAAGCAGAAAGTCCGCACATTCAATCAATAAAAGTGTACGCAGATTGATTACACACCCACGAAAAACACCGGGAACACGAAGTTTTTACATTGACTTTTCTTCGTGAACTTCGTGTTTTTATTCCTTAAGTTGATGTGTATGGGATAAATATGAGGCAAGGCAGGTCGGGCTGGTAGGGGGATGATTTTAAAATTCAGAGGCCGCCATTTTCTTTTCGGTTTCGTACACCAAAAAAGGCTCGGAATGCCCCATAATGACGCTTTCATCAACGACGACCTTGCAAATATTGTCGGTTGATGGCAGTTCATACATTGTGTTCAGCAACACATTTTCAACAATAGTCCTAAGGCCTCTGGCGCCGGTTTTTCTTTCCATTGATTTGCGGGCTATCGCACCCAGGGATTCTTCCCTAAATTCCAGTTCGGCACCTTCCATTTCGAACAAATGTTTATATTGCTTGATTAATGCGTTTTTAGGTACCGTCAATATTTGTATCAACGCCTGTTCATCCAGTTCTTCCAATGTGGCGACAATGGGAAGGCGACCGACAAACTCAGGGATTAGGCCATATTTGATCAAATCTTCAGCCTCAACTTCAGCAAACAACTGGCCTACATTTTTATCCTCATCTTTGGTTTTGACGTCGGCAGAAAAACCGATGCCGCCTTTTTCGGAACGCGCTTTAATCACCTTATCCAGCCCCGCAAAAGCACCGCCGACGATGAACAGGATATTGGCGGTATTGACTTGCAAAAATTCCTGCTGGGGATGCTTGCGGCCCCCTTGCGGCGGGACTGAAGCAATCGTGCCTTCAATCAGTTTCAGTAAAGCCTGCTGGACACCTTCGCCCGAAACATCGCGCGTAATCGAGGGGTTATCTGCTTTTCTGGAAATTTTATCGATTTCGTCAATGTAAACGATGCCAGTCTCAGCCTTTTCCACATCATAATCGCATTTTTGCAGGATTTTCTGGATGATGTTTTCTACATCTTCGCCGACATAACCCGCTTCCGTCAGGGTTGTAGCGTCTGCAATGGTAAACGGCACATCCAGTAATCGCGCCAGGGTTTCGGCCAATAAGGTTTTACCCGATCCGGTAGGGCCGATCAGCAGGATGTTGCTCTTGGCCAGTTCAACCGAATCTTTTTTTGTCTTGCTACGCAGGCGTTTATAGTGATTGTAAACCGCTACGGCCAGAATTTTTTTAGCACGTTCCTGACCGATGACATACGCATCCAGTTCTTCTTTTATTTCTTTTGGCTTAGGTAGCCTATTGTCGCCAAAAGAAGCATCATCATCCTGTAATTCATCTTTTATGATGTCATTACAAAGCTCAACGCATTCATCACAGACATAGACTGAAGGCCCTGCAATCAGTTTTCGGACTTCATTCTGGCTTTTACCGCAAAAAGAACAATAAAGCAGTTTATCGTCATCTTTGCTGTATTTATCATTACTCATTAGCAAACTCCGGCAAGCAACAACGCTGTGCTGTCTATCAAAACACCCATATCATATATCAGAGACAGCAGTCCGGCTCGACAAGACTTTGTCAATGAGACCATAACTGACGGCGTCACTGGAACTTAAAAAATTGTCCCTATCGGTATCCAGTTGGATCTTTTCTATAGGTTGACCGGTATGATGGGCCAAGACTTTGTTCAGCTTATCCCGGATTAACAAAATTTCCCTGGCGTGAATGTCAATATCAGAAGCCTGGCCCTGATATCCGCCTAAGGGCTGATGGATCATCATTCTTGAATGGGGCAAACAGTAACGCTTGCCTTTGGCGCCGCCGGTTAAAAGCAATGCGCCCATGCTTGCCGCTTGACCGATACACATCGTACTGACATCCGGCTTTATAAACTGCATGGTGTCATAAATTGACATACCGGCAGTTACCGAGCCACCTGGTGAGTTGATATATAAGTGGATGTCTTTGTCAGGGTTTTCTGATTCCAGAAAAAGCAGCTGGGCCACCACCAGATTAGCCATGTAATCTTCGACCTGACCTACCAAAAATATAACCCGTTCTTTTAATAGTCTGGAATAAATATCGAAAGAGCGCTCACCACGGGCGGTTTGCTCAATAACGATGGGAACCAGGCCGCCAGCTGCTTGCGGTGCTATCATTTGATTTGTGTGCTGTGTATACATGTAAGGCCCCTTATGACTGCTGTTTATCCATTACATCACTAAAACTTAATGTCCCGTCAGAAACTTTCGCTTGCGCCATAAGCCAGTCTACCGTCTGATCTTCCAGAACCATTTGCTGGACATCATTCAAACGGTTTTTATCGGCGTAATACCAATTGACAACGTCTTCTGGACGCTCATAGCTCTTTGCCATATCTTCTACCATAGCGCGTACTTTATTGTCATCCAGTTTTATCGCATTTTTCTGGATAATTTCGCTCAGGATCAGTCCCAGCGCAATGCGTCGTTTAACTTGTCCTTCAAAAAGATCGCGCGTTATATGTAGATCTTCCAGCTTTATCTTCTGTCGTTTAGCCGTTTCCAAGTAGGGCTTCATCAGATTTTCAATTTCTTCATCTATCAAAGAGCCAGGCACGGCAAACTGAATTTTTTCATACAAGGCGTCCATAACAGCGTCTTTTAATTTGCCGCGCAATGCCTGTACAAGCTCCCGTTCCATATTGTTTTTCACATCGTCACGAAAAGACTCTAGCGTACCCTCCTCGATACCGTAGCCTTTGATGAATTCAGCATCAATTTCCGGCACAACCGGCCCTTCAATGTTGATAACGGTAACTTCAAATCCACCGATTTTGCCAGCCAGCTTTTCATTACCGTATTTTTCCGGAAAAGTGAGTTCAAACGCTTTAACCGCACCAATCTCAAGGCCGACAAGATTGTCTTCAAAACCAGTAATCATTTGTTTTGAACCGATGTCAACCGAGTAGTTTTCTACTACTCCGTCGGTAAAATTTTCGCCTTCCGACTGCCCTGAAAAATTAATAGTGACACGGTCGTTTTCCAGCGACGCACGTTCAACGGCTACCCATTCCCTTTTCTGTAATCTCAGCTTCTCAATCATGCCATCAACATCAGATTGTTCAACCACGGCCATTGGGCGGACGATTTCGAGCTGACCAAGATTTTCAAGTGAAATTTCAGGGTAGACTTCAAACACTGCGGTATATTTAAAACCTTCGGCCTCTTCCTGTTCATCAATATAAGGTTGGCTGGCAGGCCTTAAATCCTGGTCTTTCAGCGCGTCATAATAGGTGGATTGAATCAGGTCGCCGGCGATCTCATTGCGCACTTGGATACCGAACATTTTTTTGACAACATGCTGAGGCACTTTGCCTGGACGAAAGCCATCGACTTTAACTTCGCGTGCCAAAGACTTCAATCGTGCTGCCATTTTTTCCTGGACTATGGATTCAGGCACACTAACAGTCATTTTTCGGCTTAATTCTGATGTCTTTTCGACAGAAACTTGCATGTCTTTACCTCACACATTTATAAAAGAGTTTTTACAGATACCGGTGAACGGCTCATAAAGAATTGAAAAAGATAGCATCACTGCTATCTTTTAGATGATTTGGTGGTGCGAATGGGGAGACTCGAACTCCCACAGGGTAACCTACTGGAACCTAAATCCAGCGCGTCTACCAATTTCGCCACATTCGCACTTTAAATGAACTTGCCATTGTATCTGCTTTTTTGTGCCTACACCAAGATAAAATTTTGAAATTTTTCTTTGCGTTTAATAGTCAAACGCGCTATCGCTAAATAAGTGGATTACCGCTGAAGTTGGTGGCGATAGAGCCTGGACTATTGCTATTATCTTTCATTTTTGTTCCGACACAATTATTCACCTTGATGATCCGACTTAACATTTATTTAGGAATCAGTTATTTTTTAGGCGGTTATTTAGGCACTTTGATAGCCATTCCGCCTAGTCATGCCAGCCCTATATGGCCAGCAGCGGGGATTGCGCTTGCTGGTTTTGTTGTTTATGGATGGCGTGTGCTGCCCGGCATTTGGTTAGGCTCTTTTTTAATTCAGACGTATGCGTTTTTGGATGCATCCAGCTTGAAAACAGCTTTCGCTTCGCTGGTTACTGGCGCGATTGTCAGCACTGCGGCTTCATTGCAAGCTGGATTTGGCACGTGGCTGATCAAACGCTATGCCGGTGCGGATACGGCACTGATTAACGATGGTGGCATTTTGCGCTTTTTTAGTTTGGGTGGGCCTGTCAGTTGTATGGTTTGTGCATCAGTTGGCATGTTTACACTATATGTGAGAGGCATAATCAACCAAGATGATGTCGTTTTTGGGTGGTTGACATGGTGGAGCGGCGATACTATCGGCGTACTGATTTTCACACCTTTGTTGCTGTGCATCATTGGCAAACCCAGACCGCTGTGGCAGACCCGGATCAATTCGATTGCGTTGCCGCTGGTAATTCTTCTGCTGTTCGTAACGGCGTTGTTTTACTTGGGTAAATACCAGGAACAAAAGCGTGTCAGCACACTTTTTGAGGAACGCGCCAGCTTGCTGGGCAATGCATTGCAGAACGAGTTTAACCGTACCGTCGATATTAACCAGACGTTAAAAGCGTTTTTTGACGGCTCAATGGAGATTACACCCTCTGCGTTCAAGACGTTTACCCATACTGTTTTAATAACCCACAAAAATATCCAGGCATTGGAATGGATACCGCGCATCACTGCTGATAACCGGCGTTATTATCAACAGCTCTTAGGCCCATCTTTTGTTATTCAGGTGCCTGATGCCAAGCGAAAGATGCAAGCCGCCCCGCCTCGAAATGAATATTTCCCCATCGCTTATGTGGAACCTTATAGAAGCAATGAACGCGCTTTCGGTTTTGATATCAGCTCCAATCCAGCGGCGTACAAAGCCATTCAAATGGCACGCGATACGGGACAAACGACAATGACAAAAAGGATTCAACTGATACAAGATGCTAACAACTATCCCGCCGTTGTCATTTATACGCCAGTTTATCAAGCACATCAGTGGGTACATACAGAACAACAACGTCGGCAATATTTACGGGGGTTTGTCGCCAACGTGTTATTGGTGGACAACAAAGTCAACGAAATTAAAAACCAGTTTGAACATTTGCAATTGTCATTAAAAATTACCGATGAGGATATCGAACTTTTTAATGACACAACAGGCTACCCTGCACTTAATTCGGACTTCCCGAAACTGGAAAAAAACTTGCGGCTACAGGTAGCCAACCGTTACTGGAATATAACTTACAGTGCCACGCCGCTATTTTATACAACCCAGCTTTCCTGGCACATTTGGTGGTTGATTTTAGGCAGCTTGCTGTTGGTTAGCCTGATTGGACTGGGTTTAATGATGTTGACGGGGCAAACCATGCGAATCGAGGGGATAGTCAAGCTCCGCACCGGCGAGTTGGAAAGGGAAATTGCCGAACGCAAGAAAATTATCCAGCAACGCAATGACCATAACAAAGTGCTGCAAGCCATCGTCAGCACTAAGCCGCTAAAAGATATACTTGACCTGATTGTTAATATTACAGAACACACCTATCCCGAAAGCCTGTGTTCAATCTTGCTGCCCGATGAGGATAAAAAACGGCTACGCCTGAATACCGAGTCCCGTTTGCCAGAATCTTACAATCAAGTGATAGGTTCCAACGGGGTCGGCTGCTGCGGTTCAGCGACCCATCCCGGCCAACGCATGATTGTCGAAGACATTGGACACGATTCCTTTTGGCAAGGCTATGCAAAACAGGCAGGCTTGGCAAGTTGTTGGTCGGAACCCATTTTTTCTTCAACAAAACAGCTTCTGGGTACCTTTGTCATTTATCATCGTATGCCGTTTTGTCCGAATGCGGCACAGATTGATGAAATCAAAGATATTTCCCAGTTGGTCAGCATTGCGGTTGAAAAAAAACAGTCGGAAGAACGGATTACCCATCTTGCATTTTTTGATGCACTAACCAATTTGCCTAATCGCCGCTTATTTTTTGACCGACTGGAACAGGTCATTGCTAAAGCAGTGCGTAGTTTTACCGGCAGCGCACTGCTATATCTTGACCTTGACCATTTTAAAACCTTGAATGATGCGTTGGGGCACGATGTCGGTGACGAGCTTTTGATACAAGTGGCCAATCGCCTCAAAGAGTGCATCCGTGATGAAGATACCGTAGCCCGGCTAGGCGGGGATGAATTTGTGTTATTGCTGAATAGCAGGGGAATCACAGGGACATTATTTGACCACGCATTAACCATTGCGGAGCGGGTACAAATGATGTTGCAAAAGCCTTATGAGCTAAAAGGCTATACCCATCACATCAGTTCCAGCATTGGCATTACCCTGCTGGATAAAACCGCTATGATGTCGCAAGAAATTACTTCAGGGGAACTTTTAAAACAAGCGGATACCGCGATGTACCATGCCAAGCAGCGGGGGCGCAACACCATCAGCTTTTATAACGGGGACATGCAATTGCGCGCCGATCAGCGGTTGCTTTTAGAGCAGGATTTACGCAATGCCCTTAGTAATGAAGAATTTTTTCTACATTATCAGCCTCAGTTTGATGACAACGGACAATTGATAGGCGCTGAAGCGCTGCTGCGTTGGCGGCATCCTGAAAAAGGGATGATATCGCCTGCTGATTTTATTCCGGTTGCCGAAGAGACAGGCCTCATTTTAGCCATAGGCGAATGGGTTTTGCGTAAATCCTGTAAGCAATTGCAACAATGGCCGAACCTGCCGCATTTGGCCATCAATATTTGCCCCAAGGAATTTAAACAGCCGCAGTTTGAAGCCAATATTATCGCTATCCTGAAAGATGATGATATTGCCGCATCACGGTTAATGCTGGAAATCACCGAAGGCATCATCATTGATGACATTAACAACAGTATTGCCAAATTGCAGGCACTTAAAAACTGGGGTATTAATATTTCTATCGACGATTTTGGTACGGGTTATTCGTCGTTGTCCTACTTAAAAAAGTTGCCGATCAGCCAGCTTAAAATAGACCAAAGTTTTGTCCGCGACATCAGCATTGACCCCAACGATGCCATTATCGTTGAAACCATTATCGCAATGGCCGGGCACCTTGGGCTATCGGTAATTGCCGAAGGGGTCGAAACGGCGGAGCAATTGCAATTTTTAAATGACAAGCACTGCAAAGGGTTTCAGGGGTATTTTTTAAGCAAACCGCTGCCGGAAGCTGAATTTACCCGTAAGTATATGTAAAAAAACAGATAACATCCCTTCAAGGAATGTTATCTGTTATAAGGTTTTTATGACTATTGCCCTGCCCACGGCATGATGGGAACCGTAGAAATACTGTTAGCCGGCGCACCTTCAATCAGTTTGCGGCTGACTGCAACGTACACCAATGTGTTGCGTTTGGCATCAAACAAACGGGTGACACGGGTTTCTTTAAAAAAGAGTGACGTGTCTTCACTGAATGCGGTTTCTTCTTCAGGCAACTTGCCTTTGATTTTAATGACGCCTACCTGACGGCAGGCAATTGAGAACTGCGAAGGGTCTTCGGCGACGCCAAACGTTCCGGCAAGACCACCGGTGCGGGCTTGGCTGATATGGCAGGCAACACCTTCGACTTTGGGGTCATCATAAGCCTGTACACAGACTTTATGGTTTGCACCGATCAATTTCCAGGCGGTAGTTATACAGCCTATTTCTTCGGATTGGGCAGGGGTTGCCAAAAAACCAAGGGATAATAAACTGCAACGGACAAGTATTTTTTTCATAGCATTCTCGGGTGGGTTAGGGGATGGGTCTGACGTGCGGTACGCCGCTGAGTATAAAGCAACTGGGAAAGGATATTCCACCAAGAATCTGACCGTAAAAAAACTGCCCAGTGTGTACTTACAGTTCCCCCTCTTTGACTTTGTGCCCCAGAGGGTAAAAAGAGGGGTTAGGGGAGATTTTATTAGATACGCCCCCTCGCGTTGCTCTCCCCCTCGATCCCCTTTATGCCCTTGGGTGCTTTTTCAAAGGGGGAAGTGAATGCTTACCCCAGTGTTAAGAAGGTATAACTTCAGCACAATACCGATAAATCCGAACTGTTTCTGACCAATAATTAGAAGGCAACCCCGCCTTCTGTTTCAAATGCCGCAGAAATTGTTCCGGTTCGGGCAACGATTCCCAGACGGAAGGCAAAAAAGTGCCGCGCCGATAACCTTCTTCGATAATCAAGCCGTCTATGCCGGGCTTAAGCTTGCCCAACAAATCATTTTCAGAGGTAAAAACAATAGGTTCTGGCGATGTGAGTATCGAGAGATGTATCTCCAGTTTGTCCAGTTCATCGGCTTGCAGTGGCTCAAAGCGCGGGTCTTTGAATGCCGCCGCATAAGCGTTTTGCGCAATATCTTCCGCAAGCGGCCTGACGGCTTCCAACATGCCGATACAACCGCGCAACTGATGATGCTTTTGCAAGGTTACAAAAGTTGCCCGCTGTTCTGTCAATTCTGCCGGAAAATCAGCCAAAGTGATTTGTAATGGCCGGCCTGTCCGTAAACCATGCGCGATAGAATTTTTCGCCAAGGCCAGCAACCGTTGTTGATGTCCTTTATTCAATGACATAAGCCCCGTACCCCACCACTCTGTTTTTATCGCCCGCCGTATCGCCGGAGTTGCGCAAATCGATGGTTTTAATGGTGAGTGATTTTTCCTGAGCGACCTTTAACAGTCCACTGACCGGAACCCGGCCGCAAGCGGATTCAAAATCAAGTTGTCCGTAATCCAATTGCTCTATCGCTACGCTAGTCGCCCTATCCAGCTTTTGGGCCGTAGCATAATTATGGTAATGGCTAAGGTCGGAGCTGATGACTATCAGTGTTTCATCGCCACCCCAAAGTGCATCAATCACTTCGCCGACCTGTTCAGGTGAAGCGTCACCGGCGACGATGGGCACAATATTGAAGTTATCCAGCATTTCCTGTAAAAAAGGCAACTGCACTTCCAAGCTGTGTTCATGAGCATGAGCCTGTTCAAGGTAGTCTACAAAAGGCAGATCGGCTATAGACTTTACGGCGGCCTGATCTACGGGAATACTGCCTAGCGGCGTAATGAACAATTGTGCCCTACTCACTGCCAAGCCTTTGAATGCAACATGATGGGACGGCCCGATAAGCACCACCCGGCTAATCCGGTCATGCGCTTTTTTTAACCGGGCATAAGCGCTTGCCGCTATGGGGCCTGAATAAATGTAACCGGCATGGGGTGCAATGATGGCTTTAGGAACTTTCTTGCCGGTATCAGCATCGTTCAGAAAGTGATCGATCATGGTATGCAGTTGTTTCGGATCTTCTGGGTAAAAGCGTCCTGCTACGGCGGGCAGTCTATTCATAAATCATCTCCTCGCTGGCGTTTAATGTAAGTTGAAATCAATCTGTAAATGTAACGTAATTATTCAGTCCCCCTCTTTGAAAAAGAGGGGTTAGGGGAGATTTTTTAAATAAATCCCCTCTGCCCCCTCGCTTTGCCCTCCCCCTTTTTCAAAGGGGGAGGTGAATAATTACAATGTAGCTACTCACCTATGAGCCAAGCCATTAATAAATAAGGGGGGGAGTAAAATGGCTTCAGCCATTTTTTTCAACGGCTAAAGCCGTTGAACTCCGGCACACAATCTGATAGGTGTTACCTGTAAATTATGAGACATCGCGCAAGGTGACAAAACGATTTATTAAATGGTTCATTAGGAGAAACAGAAATGACTGAATTTATTGCACATACCGAAGGCGCATTGGCAGACACGGTAAAAACCCGTTATTGGCATACGTTAAATGATGGGCGCATCCAGTGTGATGTGTGTCCGAGATTTTGCAAATTGCACGAGGGTCAGCGTGGCCTGTGCTTCGTCAGGCAAAATCTCGACCATCAGATTGTCATGACCAGCTATGGCCGCTCCAGCGGTTTTGCTATTGATCCTATTGAAAAAAAGCCACTTAACCATTTTTTGCCAGGCACGCCGGTGTTCTCTTTTGGCACCGCCGGTTGTAATCTGGCCTGCAAATTTTGCCAGAATTGGGACATCAGCAAATCGCGTGAAATGGATACGCTGATGAGCCGGGCATCTCCCGCTGCGATTGCCCAGGCCGCGCTGGACTATGGCTGTGACAGTGTCGCTTATACCTATAATGATCCGGTGGTGTTCCATGAATACGCCATCGACACCGCAGAGGCCTGCCGAAGCCTTGGCATCAAGTCCGTAGCCGTTTCGGCAGGTTACCAATGCGCCGAACCCAGAGCCGAGTTTTATCAATGGATGGATGCCGCCAACATTGATTTAAAAGCATTTAGTCAGCGTTTTTATCATGAAATTACCGGCGGTCATTTGCAGCCGGTTTTAGAAACACTGGAATATATCAAACATGAAACCGCCGTCTGGTTGGAACTGACAACGCTGATTATTCCCGGCGAAAATGACTCTGAAGCAGAACTGGAAGCGATGACGCAATGGGTCGTAGACCATCTTGGGCCCGATGTGCCGATGCACTTCACGGCTTTTCACCCAGATTGGAAAATGCTCGATAAGCCGCCTACGCCGGTTTCATCCTTGTTACAAGCGCGGCAGATCGCGTTAAAAAATGGTGTGCATTATGCCTATGTGGGCAATGTGCATGACAAATCCGCAGACAGCACTTATTGTCACAGCTGCGGCAAATTATTGATAGGCCGTGACTGGTATCAATTGTCTGAGTGGAATTTGGATAAAACGGGTTGTTGCCGATTCTGCGGCGAACGTTGCGCGGGTGTTTTTAATACAAAACCAGGACGCTGGGGCGCGCAACGAAAAGCGGTTGTTATGGGCTGATTGGCTTGCCCGTATTGCCCGGACTGCCAACACAAAAGGGACAAATTACAGCGGTTTCATTCTTCATTAAGGCTAGCCATTCAAGTTGGGACAGGTTAAGCCGTTCGTGGTGAGCTTGTCGAACCATGAACGGCTTAACCGCTCATCTTAACCGCTCATCCTTCGACAAGCTCAGGACGAACGGTTAAGCCTTGTCCGTACCCGACTTAAATTATTTACATAGTTCCCACGCTCCGGCGTGGGAATTCATCCGGCAACGCTCCAGCGTTGCGTGACGCTGGAGCGTCACTAGCTGCATTCCCACGCCGGAGCGTGGGAACGATAAATTGATTTTCAACGCTTCTATTAAGGCTGTTATGCGCTATTTTGAACCCAAAACCTATCAAAAACAGGTCTTAAGCCGAATCGAAGAATATTTTAAGGCTTGCCATACCTTACCCAGCCCCTCACTGGCTTTTTATAGCCTGACCACTATGCCCTATAACGGACTGTCCGGTTTTTCTGAGGATATGCCGTATTTTTGTCTGCGCATTCCCACGGGCGGCGGCAAAACCTGGCTGGCGGCGAAAAGCGTCAAACTGATCAACACGCATTTGTTACGTTCTGGCTACAGCGTGATTTTGTGGCTTGTGCCGTCCAATCAAATCAAAGAGCAAACGCTGAAAGGCTTGAAGGATTTAAACCATCCCTTACATGCCGCGTTGCGGGAAGCGGGTGATATTAACGTGTTGGCGTTGGATGAAGCGCAAAGCGTGACCGCCGCCACGCTAAACACGTCCACCACGGTGATTGTCGCCACACGGCAAGCGTTTCAGGTGGAAAACGAGGAAGGCCGCAAAGTTTACAGCGATAACGGCGCGTTAATGTCGCATTTTGAAGCGCTGTCACCCGAACAGCGTAGCGAATTGCTCAGGGACGATGACACGGTGGCTTATTCATTAGCCAATGCCTTGCGCTTGCGCCGCCCGTTTATCATTGTCGATGAAGCCCATAACAGCCGCACGGAATTAGGTTTTGACACTTTGGCTAAATTTAACCCCAGCGGCATTATGGAACTGACCGCCACGCCCGATACCGAAAAAACGCCGTCCAATGTGCTGCATAGCGTGTCGGCGGTCGAGTTGAAAACGGAGGAAATGATAAAGCTGCCGATTCGTTTGGAAACTGAACCTGACTGGCAAAAATGCTTGGGCTATGCCATTGCTTGCCGTAATGAGCTGCACGTCCTCGCCGAACAGGAACAGCGTCAAGGCGCGGCGTATTTGCGGCCTGTGGTGTTGATTCAGGCTGAACCCAAACGCGCGGGTTTTGAAACGCTGGATGTGTATAAAGTCCGTGATGAATTGATAACTAACCATGCCATCCCTGAGCATGAAATCGTGGTTGCAACGGGCGAAGAAAGGGGGTTACGGGACTGCGAGGCGGGTTATGCACTGGGTATTTCCGACCCCGTGTGTCCGGTTAAATTTGTGATTACCCAAAAAGCCTTGGCGGAAGGTTGGGATTGTCCGTTTGCGTATATTTTGGTCAGTATGGCGGCAATCCATTCATCAACGGCGGTGGAACAATTATTAGGGCGGATTTTACGCCAACCGGATGCCAGCCACCGCCACACGCCGGAACTGAACCGTTCTTATGCGTTTGTGGTGTCGCGGTATTTTTCAGAAACGGCGGAAGCCTTGCGTGACCGCTTGGTCAGTGGTGCAGGGTTTGACCGCAAAGACCTTAAAGATTTTATCCAAGCCACGAAACCCGACCAATTTGATTTGGAACGCTTGCAAGGCCGCATTAAAAGCGACCCCGTCGCCGTTCAATTATCGGTCAAGCCCGTGTTTAAAGGCATTTCCAAGCCCTTAAAAGAAAAACTGGTTTGGGATAATGGCACAAACACCTTGACCATTAACGCGCCGCTCACACTCAAAGAAACGGAAGAATTAAAAGCTACCGTTGATGATCTACCCGCACAAAACGCCATTGAACAAGCCGCCGAAAGCAGCCGCACCACGGCGATCACCTTTATTCAATCGCCTTCCGAACGCGGCGAAGTTATCAGCGTTCCACAATTGGCGGTTTATATTCAGGGCGAGCTAAAGCTATTTGATGAAACCGAAATGCTTGATTATCCGTGGGATTTATCGTTATTGGATGCCACGCCGACAGCGGATGACATCAGCAAATTAAAAAATAGCCTGAAGAGCGCCGAAAGCGGTGAGCTGGATGTGACTGAACAAGGCAAGACGTTTTCAAAATTTATGGCAAACTTGCAACGCAATCTGGATTTGGTTTATGTGCCTGAACATTGGACTGAAACCAAGTTAGCCGCGTGGTTTTGCCGACAGCTGCATGACCCTACGGTAACGCACGAAAGCAAACTGGCCTTTGTCAGCCATTGGTTGCAAGCCTTATTGGCAGATTTTCAGTTGGCGCACATCAATCAGCAAAAGTTTTTCATTCGGGTGTTGCTTGAACAACGGATAGACGGATTACGGAAACAAGCGGCAAAAAGTGCTTATCAAAGCCTTTTGTTCAGTGATGAAGTGCGGAAAAGGGTTTGTGTGGGCAGTAGTTATCTGTTCGACTTTCACCCGCAACAGTATTCCCCAAGCAGCTATTACGAAGCCAATAGCAGCGAATACGGTTTTTATCTTTTTAATCACCATTATTATCCGCAAATTGGCGATTTTGATTCTAAAGAAGAGTTTGAATGCGCCTGCCGTCTTGACCAACTGGCGGAGAGGCAAAAAATTAAATTTTGGGTGCGGAACTTGGTGAAAAAACCAACCAGCTCATTCTTTTTTCAACAGGCCACTGGACGGTATTATCCAGACTTTATTTGTAAGTTGCCTGACGCTTCTATTTTGATTGTTGAATATAAAGGTAAAAATGGGTGGAAAGAGGCTGAACCCGATAGATTGATCGGCGGGCTATGGGCAGAGTTATCCGGTGGTAAATGCCAGTTTATTATGGTGACAGAAAAACGCTGGGATTTGCTTGGTGCGTTGGTAGATAAACATTCTGGCTACCCTAAGACGGGACGTACTTATTCAGTTCCCCCTCTTTGAAAAAGAGGGGTTAGGGGAGATTTTATTAGATACGCCCCTCTGCCCCTCGATCCCCTTTTTTCAAAGTATAAGTATCTACATAAATCCTGAACATCGTCATTCCGGAATGACGTGCTATAAAACTTGTGTAGATACTTACAGCATTTTCAGATTAGGTTAATAACATTAGATTTAGCTGGTGGAGTACAACCCTAGGTTTGTACTCCACTCCTGGTGACTGGATTCTTAGCATCCATGCCGGAATGACGAGCAGCATGAACGCCTAAAAGTCATAATGAGAATTGCTGCATGTTACCCAGTTCTCCAACACTAATCCTTGGTATTCAGCAGCTGATAATTTGCCCTTACAGGCGGTCACGTTCGCTTTGCTGCCCACGGGGGGGTATAGTCCACCGACCTCTATCTGTCAGTGGCTTTGTCATCCGACAGATGAGGTCGGCTGTGGATTGAAACATACTCAGCAACGTATCGTGTGCATACAGTGCTTTGTAGAGATACCGCATTGCAACGCCCCTACACTTACCCATAATCTACTTGAGAATGCTATGAAAAAAATACTTGTCCGTTGCAGCTTATTATCCCTTGGTTTTTTGGCAGCCCCTGCCCAAGCCGAAGAAATAGGCTGCATAACTACTGCCTGGAAATTGGCAGCCTCACCAATCTGTGCATACCACAGTGGTTTATTGGCATCCAACCAAGGGCTTTTCCATTGAGTTAGTGCGGCTTCGCGGAGTGTAGGATGTTCGGTATGATCCAAACACATTTCATAGCGTTTAAGCAACAAAGCTAGACCTTTAGTGATCAACCCTGAATGCTGTTCCAGAAGCTGCACCAAAGGCTTCACTTGGGGCAAAAACGCTGAATCATTCAATGCCGTTGCCGCCTGAACTTGAGCCAGTACCAACTCGTTCATCACCCAGGTATCGTCATCAATGCCAAGCCGGGCTTTAAGTTCATCAACAACCGTGCTATCGCCTGCCAGCAAGGCTTTAGCATAAGGTTTACAGGGATTGTCCGCCAGCAGATTACGATGGTCATAAAGGGCTTGCGCCCATTCCAAGACTGGTTTTTGCTGTTTTAAAGCCTTGCAGTGTTGCGCCAGAAATTCGCGTAACGCTAACCAATTATTACGTCCGGTGGTGTGTTCGCTTTGCTGACCCGGATAACGTAAATAGGCTTTTAGCAAGCCTTGATAACAGCGCCGAAACTTGCGCGGTTCGGATTGTAGTTGCCCGACTTCTTTGAGTAGCTTGGAGAACAGCGATTCATGTTCAATAACGCGGGTTAAAGGGATGCCGTAGGGTGACGATACACCAAAACAGACATATTTGATGTCGCGATAAGTAGGCAACTGATGGTTTTGCAGGAAGTCAATCACCGCAGCCGCAATGCCTTGCTGATCACCCGTGCCCCGTGAAATATCGCCATACTCCGTGCGTAAGCGTTGGGTGGTTTGCGCCATTTCTTCAGTTAAGCTCGGGATAGGCGTATGCAACACCTCGGCATTGATTTGGCGCAAACGGTTACGGAAGGCGGCGATTGGATTCATACAGAATTTCCTTAACCACCGCCATAGTGAAAAATCATCCTATTCACCCCCCCAGTTTTCCATCAACAATCCTGGCACACGCTCAAATTCGCGCAAATTGTTGCTTACCAACACCAAGCCTTGACTCCGTGCATGGGCTGCAATATGCAAATCATTACGCCAATAGTTTGACCCGCCAACTCCAAGACAGCACGGATACTGCCGTAATGATAAGCCGCCGTATCACTATAAGGTAGCGTGATCAAACGACTGCAAAAATCTTCAACAACTGCCAGATTGCGGGGAGGGCTGTGGCTTTTTTCAGCGCCATGAACCAATTCAGCAAGCGTAATAGCGGATATGGCCATTCGGCCATGCTGGTGGTTGAACAGGGTCAACACCTCAACTGGGCGTTGTTTGATCACATAAATGACAATATTGGTATCGAGCAAATATTTCAGCATCTGATAAACGGCGTCTACAGGCTGTCGCGTTCGCTTTGCTGCTGGTCGGCACGTTCGCACATAAAATCATCACTGACGGTTTGCCCTCCTAAAAAGAAACTGTCCCAAGCTGATTCTGCGGGGGCAATAATGCGCTCCAAACCCATTATCCGCACATCAACTTTTTTTACGGAATCGGGGAAGCGCATCTCGGCGGGCAAGCGGACTGCCTGGCTGCGGTTATTGGTGAATACGGTGCTGGTTGCCATGCGTTACTCCACTATTGCTATATACATTCACTCTATCCCTGGAAGATAAACAGTGTCAAATACTCTCAGGCGTTTTTCTTGCGGGACACCGTGCCTTTGGCAATGACGTTGTCCATTTCCTCCAGCGTAACGGTTTGTCCGGTATAACTTAGTATTTTTGGGTCTTCTTCAACTCCCGAGCTTTTGATTGTTTTAACCGGGCGCATGACAATCGCGTCACCTTGGCGTTCAAAAGTCAGTTCGGCACCGGGTTTTAAGCCCAGTGCCCGGATGACATTATCGGGAATGTGGACATCGCCGTGGATGGATAAGGTGGGCATGTGGTTATTCTCGCAAATAAATTTATTGTACACGGAATGTATTATCTCGCTCTCATGCGCTGCGGTTGTTATATTTTCGCCTATAGCGCACAAGTGCCGAAATTGCCTTCGCTGATGGGCGGTGAGGTTCGGGCGGGTTCTTTAATACCCCTAAATTCCAGTCTTAATTCAATCCTGCGGCTTTCTTCCAGCGTGTCTTTTTGTGAATTGGAGGAATAACCGCCGACCAGAAATAGCTGGCGAATATCTTCATGCTGCTGCGGTGACAGTTCGGTTTCACCCGCATCCGGTTTGGCTAACAATACACAAAGCACCCGCTGGCTACGCTGCATACTCAAATTAAGGTTAAGTAAATAACTGCCGCGTTTGTCGGCAAAGCCTTCCACGACGATACGTTTCAGCCAATCCTTGCCCAGTTCACTGTTGGCAATGTCCAGCACATGCGGAATAAAGGCGCGTAATAATCGCGACTGGTCATTATTGAGTTGATGGCTGGCGGTATCGAAACGGGCGCGGTCACCAAAATCAATCACTTGCCGCTCCCGGTTGACGTGAATGCCGGAGAATTGCGGGTCTTTTTGTGCCGCTTGTTCGACTCTATCCAGTAGTTTTTCAATGGCTTCTTTACGCGCATCGGCGGCACGTTGCTCTTCGGAAACGGTTTTGGTGACCGCCAACAGCGCCACGCTCATGACCAGCAAGAACATCACCATTAGCGCGGTCATTAAATCGGCAAAGGAA
>JAUYEP010000289.1 GCA_030689765.1 Methylovulum sp. | reverse complement strand
ATTCTCTTCGGCGGTCAGACCGGCGTAGTACTTCTGCAACACCTTAGCCACCTCGGGGCGACTAAATTCGACAGGCAGATCCTGCCCCTCGGACAACATCGAACGAACCTTCGTGCCCGACAAGAGAATGCGATCATCCTTGGTGTGCGGGCAAGTACGCTGCGAGGCCATTCCGCCGCACTTATTGCACCAGAACGTCCAGTCGATGTTCATGTTCTGGGTTTCCAGCGATCCAGCAGGGATTTCGTCAAAAATATGTTGTGCGTCGAAGGGGCCGTAGTAATCACCCACGCCGGCGTGGTCGCGACCGACGATCAGGTGCGAACAGCCATAGTTCTGACGGAACAGGGCGTGCAACAGCGCTTCGCGCGGACCGGCATAGCGCATGTCGAGCGGATAACCCGCTTGAATAACGGTGTTAGGGGCGAAGTAATTTTCGACCAGCACACTAATGGCCTCAGAACGCACTTCGGCAGGAATGTCACCCGGCTTGAGGTTGCCCAGCAGGGAGTGAACCAAAACACCGTCCATGGTTTCGATGGCAATTTTGGCTAGATATTCATGCGAACGGTGCATCGGGTTACGGGTTTGGAAGGCGGCGATCCGCGACCAACCCATGGCCGTAAACTTGGCGCGAGTTTCAGCCGGCGTCATGAACTGCTCACCGTACTTCTCTACGAAACCGCCGGTAGATAACACTTTGATCGATCCGGCGAGGTTGTACTTGGCCTGATCCATCACCATTTTGACGCCAGGATGTGCAATATCGGTCGTCTTATAGACCTGCATACACTCGTGCGCTTTGTCGATGGTGTATTTCTCAGTGACTTTCAGGGTGGCGAGGATTTCGCCTGTTTCACTGTCGGCCAAGGCGATCTCGGAGCCGGTTTTGACCGCTTCGTCATCGGTCGACAAGGTGACGGGAATCGGCCAGAAAAGGCCAGTAGCCATCTTCATGCCGTCGCAAACGCCCTGCCAATCGGAATGGGTCATGAAGCCATCGAGTGGGGTAAAACCGCCAATGCCAAACATGATGATATCGCCCGACTCACGCGAGCTGACCTTGACCTGCGGTAACGTCTTAGCGCGTGCTAGTTCGTCTTTTTGAGCTTGACCTTCGAGCAACAA
>JAUYEP010000280.1 GCA_030689765.1 Methylovulum sp. | reverse complement strand
GTTCATCCGATTCCCCCCTTTGTAAAAGGGGGGCTAGGGGGGATTTGATGTGCAACTGCCATTCTTAAAATCCCCCCTGCCCCCCTTCTTCAAAGGGGGTATTTGTTGCGAGTTACCTAAGAGGTTTTCATGCTAATCAATTGCGTCGTGTATCAGGAAGGTAAAAAGCTCAAGGACATTTCAATTGAGGAAATCAGCGATTACCTGAGCATACCCAGCTGCTTTGTCTGGGTTGCTTTACAGGATGCCGAACTGGCTGAGTTGGAAAAAATGCGCGAGGAATTTGATTTCCATGCGCTTACTATTGAAGATGCGTGGAATAGCCATCAGCGTCCTAAGATAGAAGAGTACGGCGATGCGGTGTTTGCCGTGATGCACATAACGGAATTGGATGGCGATCAGTTGATAGTCGGCGAGGTTGATGTTTTTGTAGGCATGAATTATGTGCTTTCAGTCCGCAACCACAGTCATGAAGGTTTTCTCGGGGTGCGGGCGCGTTGCGAGCGGGAACCGCATTTATTAAGCCAAGGCGCAGGCTTCGTATTTTATGCGCTGATGGATGCGGTCGTTGACCGCTATTTCCCCGTACTTGATGTGTTGGAAACTGAACTTGAAAATATTGAAGAGCAAATTTTCATAAAAGGTACGGCACTTTCCAATATTGAACGCTTATACGCGCTCAAACGTAAGGTAATGAAACTCAAACATGCCGTCGCGCCATTGATGGAAGATGCGGGCAAACTGCACGGCGGACGTGTGCCTATGGTTTGTATGAATACCCAGGAATATTTTCGCGATGTTTACGACCATCTCAATCATATTAATGCTTCAATAGATACCATGCGGGACACGATAGGGACGGCGATTCAGGTCAACCTATCGATGGTGGCCATCGAGGAAAGCGAAGTAACCAAACGCCTCGCTGCTTGGGCAGGCTTATTTGCTGTCGCCACGGCTTTCGCTGGTATTTGGGGCATGAACTTTGAAGTCATGCCGGAATTACACTGGCAATATGGCTATCCGGCGGCACTGACCACCATAGCAGTAGTTTGCGGTATCCTTTATCGACGCTTTAAAAAAGTCGGCTGGCTTTAAGGCTGATATCGGCCCCCTCTTGTCTTGCCTGCAACGCATGATGTATTTTTATGCGGCATAAAAAAGCCCGAACCCCAACAAACATGAGGATTCAGGCTTTATTAAACAAACAATTACAAGTCTTTATTTTTTGTAAGTATTCACCTCCCCCTTTGAAAAAAAGGGGGAGGGCAAAGCGAGGGGGCGTATCTAATAAAATCTCCCCTAACCCCTCTTTTCCAAAGAGGGGGACTGAATAGTTACTATTTTTTCATAATGCTAATGCCTTTTAGCAAATTCAATGCCTCAGATAAGGCATAATCTTTCATTTCTAGCGCTTCTTTATCTTTATTAGCCGTATCGTCAGTGCTCTTGCCACTTTCTTTACCATTCTGTAAGTGACCTGACAAATCCGCTTCTTTAACCGGCATGAAGTCTGATTTTTCCAGCGACTCCAGCTTGACATGCGCCAGAGTAATATCCGGTTCTATGCCTTCTGCCTGTATTGATCGACCTGAAGGCGTGTAGTATCTTGCAGTAGTCAGTTTAACAGCAGCGCCATTACTGGTAGGCAGTATCGTTTGCACTGAGCCTTTGCCGAATGATTTTTCCCCCATGATGAGGGCACGTTTTTGATCCTGCAACGCCCCGGCAACAATCTCAGAAGCAGATGCAGAGCCGGCATTGATCAATACCACTATCGGCGCATCATCAATAAGATCATCAGATGCCGCACTAAAACGCATTTCTGAGTTTTCAATGCGTCCTTCGGTATAAACAATAAGCCCGCTTTTTAAAAACGCATCACTGACTTCAACAGCGGCGTTTAAAACACCGCCTGGATTATTACGCAAATCCAGCACCAGTCCTTTCAGATCAGCTTTGTTTTCCTTTTTCAGTGCCGTGATCGCCTCTTTAAGGTTATCGCCCGTCCCTGATTGAAAGCTGCTGATACGCACATAGCCATAACCTTTTTCCAGCATTCGGCTCTTGACGCTTTTTACTTTGATGATGTCACGCGCTATCGATATTTTCAGCGGGGTTTCCTCGCCTTCACGGACGATGGTCAGCAAAATTTTGCTGCCTGGTTCGCCACGCATCATTTTAACCGCATCCGCTAACGACATGCCTTTGACCGGCTTATCATCCAATCTGACAATGAGGTCTCCGGCCCGTATGCCGGCTTTTTGCGCCGGCGTGTCATCAATAGGCGAAACTACTTTAATAAAGCCGTTTTCCATCGTCACTTCTATACCTAAACCGCCAAACTGACCGGTCGTACCTTCTTTTAATTCCTGGTATTCATCGGCAACCAGATAGGCAGAATGTGGATCAAGACCACTCAACATCCCGCGAATCGCATCTTCAAGTAATTTTTTATCAGAGACGGGTTCTACATAATCCCGTTTAATGCGACCGAAAATTTCGGTAAAAGTACGCAAGTCTTCAAAGGGCAAGGTATCAGTGTCAGCGGAAGGTTCATTGTTATCCCGATCAGCAAAAACACTGCCGCAAGTACCCATGAAAACACCTAGCACGATGCCTAGGGACAAAATTAAAATAGTTTTCTTTTTTAGCATGTGTCTTAAAACTCCAAATCCTCTATTGTCTACACTCATTGATTTAATGACTGCTCATTTGATACTACTTATTCGGAACCATTCTAGCGTATTTCTCATGGTGCATACGCGCCACCCCGAAGGTTCATTTGATACTGCCCGTTCGGAACCATTCTAGCGGATCAATCGGCATACCCTGTTTGCGTATACCGAAATATAATCCTGACTGGCTCCGTCCACCACTTTGCCCAACCGAAGCAATCACTTCCCCTGCTGCCACCGGATCATTCTTGTGCTTGTAAAGGCTCTGATTAAAGGCATAAAGCGTCATATAGCCTTCACCATGATCAATAATCATCAAGAAACCGTAACTTTGCATCCACTCTGCAAAAGCAACTTTTCCTTTTGCCACAGCATGTACTTCCACACCCTCACTAGCCTCGATCAACACGCCATTTTGAATATCTTTCGATTGCAAGCTGGCAAAATTTTGTGCCACCTTGCCTCGCGCCGGCCACGGCAATTTACCCTTAAGCGTTGAGAAATTACCGTTAGGTGTTGAAAAATCATCCTTTACTGGCTGTTTATTATCGATAGCTTCAACAACCTTCCCAGCTTGTTTTGCTTCAGTAATCTTCGCCTCATCAGTGTCATGTAATGAGGCCATTAATGCCTTCAATTTGTTTTCGTTTTCTTTTAGTTGGCCGGAACGCTGTCCGTCTGAAGAAAAACCATCAGCCGTTTGTGCCAACAACTCCGCCCGCTGCTTTCTAAACTCGTTAAGGATAGCCTGCTCGGATTTCTTTTGCGTCAGGCTTTGTTCTAAAAGATCAGTTTCAGTCTGCTTCTGTTTATCCAGCTGATCCAGGTGTTCAATGGATTTTTCGATGGCAGCCAGTTTTGCCAAACGTTCCCTATTAAAATATTCGTAATAAACCATCATCCGGCTGGATAGGGCGGGATCCTGCTGGTTAAGCATCAATTTTAATTTTTCTTGCTGCCCCATCAGGTAAGCGGCCCTTACCTGATTTACCAGCGCTTTGTGTTCCTTATCTATTTCATTCTGATAAGACTGCATATCCCGCCGAATTTTATTCAGAACCTGACGTTTTTGTTCAATCTGCCGATGCAATGACTTCAGTAGGGCTGCCGTCTCACCATAACGTTTTTCAATTTCCTCCAAGACATTCTGGGTGGCCTGTAAATCAGTATGGTTTTGATAAGCGTCAGACTGGCTTGATGAAGCTGGATCGAGCTGGTTATTTTCGTCGAAATTTTCGGCATGGAGAATCGATGCCGACAAACTCAGAAAAAAATAAAAAACAATCTTTTTTCTCATTCACGGACTAAGCGGCTTTTATTCGCGGCTTATCCGTCATAAGGGTCAGCAACACTAAAGGTTTCGGTCGATTTAACATTTATTTATCTCCTGACACTAAAAAATATCCGCAATCAAGACGGATGCCACCCCACTGATAAACGCGTTGGGTATTATCCATTGCCCAAAATGATAAAAAGAAGGTATCATTTTGTAAGGATTATTGATGCCCCGTCGTTTGGATTATCGATAATCGTTATATTAATACACGTTGGCGACAGTTGTGTATAAATAATTCTTGGTGGGTTCTTTAGATTAAATGGAACTCTTTAACCCCATGGCATTAACAGATTGTATGGACACTAAAATCGAACACATTCTATACGATGACACTGACATAACCAAAGCGGCACGCTGTTTAAAAGCCATGTCGCATCCCTTGCGGCTAAAAATATTGTGCGTTCTTGGCAACAATTCAGTCAGCGTACAGGACATCGTCGAACAAGTCGGCACCAGCCAGAGCAATATTTCCCAACATTTATCAATACTTAGAGAAAAAAATATACTCGGTTCCAAAAAAGAAGCCAATCGTGTTTATTACTTTATCGACGATAAGCGCATGACCCTGCTCATTGAAATGATGCGGGATGTATTTTGCCCTAAACATTGATTTGTTTTCTCCTCCCCCTATAACTTAAGCAAACTAAAACAAACACGCCATGGACCGTTATATAGAATTCATTTTAAACCACTACATATTATCGCTTGCACTAGCCGTCGTTACTTATCTATTGATACAGGAATTCTTTGACACTGCCTTTAAAAAATTCGGCGCAGTATCGCCGATGCTTGCTGTCGCTAAAATGAACGATAGCGATACTATAGTCATTGACGTGCGTGAGCCACTGGAATTTGTTCCCAGCCATATTGAAAGCGCCGTTAATATCCCGTTAGGTAAATTACCTGAAGAGCTTTCAAAGCTGGAGCAGCATAAAAAAACGCCGGTGCTGATAGCCTGCCAGAGCGGAACCCGGTCTGCCTCGGCAGGAAAAATATTGACTAAAGCAGGATTTGAACAAGTGTTTGTTATCACCGGCGGTATGCAAGCCTGGGAAAACGACTACAAATTACCGATAAAAAAAAGCACCAAAAATAAGTAAGTATTCACTTCCCCCTTTGAAAAAGGGGGAGAGCTTGCGAGGGGGCAGAGGGGGATTTATCTAATAAAATCTCCCCTAACCCCTCTTTTTCAAAGAGGGGGACTGAATAAGTACAAATAAAACAAAACCTAACTAACACTTACCCTTAACTTAACCGTAGATACTTATCATGGCTGAAGAAAACAATACTGTAGAAAAACAATTCTCTATCCAAAAACTTTATACTAAAGACTTGTCTTTTGAAACTCCAAACTCACCGGGCATATTCACCGCGAAATGGGAGCCTGCCGTTGATTTTAACCTGGGGACTCATGTTTCCCCGTTAGAAAACTCACTCTACGAAATCTCTTTAACTGTGACGATCACCGTGAAATGCGGAGAAACAACCGCCTATCTTGTTGAAGTCAATCAAGCCGGTATTTTTGCTTTAGCCGGATTTACCGATCAGGAAATGGGGCCAATGCTCGGCAGTTTCTGCCCAAACATCCTCTTCCCTTATGCACGGGAAGCGATTTCTGATCTGGTAACCAAAGGTGGTTTTCCTCAGATGCTTTTGGCGCCAGTCAATTTTGACGCACTGTATGCACAACATTTACAACAACTGCAGCAAGCACCCAGCACAGAAACCATCAATTGATGGCGCAAAAAATAGCTATTTTGGGCGCTGGTTCCTGGGGAACCGCCCTTGCTATTCTGGCAGCCAGAAATGGTTGCCAGACCTTATTGTGGGGACATAATGCCGACCACGTCACGGTATTGGCACAAGATAACCAAAACCAGCGTTATTTACCTGGAATAGCCTTTCCTGAAAATCTGGCCGTTACGTCCCAGTTAGCCGAAATAGCCGCTTTCAGTGACATCTTGTTGGTTTGTGTACCCAGCCATGCCTTTAAAGCCACGTTGATTCAACTTAAACCCTATTTATCGGACAACGTGAACATAGCGTGGGCAACTAAAGGCTTCAATCCTGATGGCGGCTCACTGCTTCATGAGGTCGTCGCCGACATTTTTTCAGCACAAACACCAGCGGCAATCATTTCGGGGCCTTCGTTTGCCTCTGAGGTCGCCGCCGACTTGCCAACTGCCATCACTATCGCCTCATCCCAGCCGGATTTTGCCAAACAATTGGCCGATATTCTGCATGGCGCACGTTTTCGCACCTATACCAGTTCAGACGTTATCGGTGTGGAAGTGGGTGGCGCCGTAAAAAACGTCCTGGCTATTGCCGCCGGTATTGCCGATGGGCTCCGTTTGGGCGCCAATACGCGATCCGCATTGATTACGCGGGGCCTTACTGAAATCATTCGCTTAGGCCTGCAATTGGGCGGCAAACAGGACACGTTTATGGGCTTGGCGGGTTTAGGTGATCTCATTTTAACGTGTACCGACAATCAATCCAGAAACCGTCGTTTGGGTTTGGCCTTAGGGCAAGGTAAAGGCATTGTTGCGGCGACACAGGAAATCGGCCAGGAAATCGAAGGCGTTTCAGCCGCAAAAGAAACTTTTTTGCTCGCTAAAAAATATGGCATAGAAATGCCGATTACCGAACAAACTTACAAGGTGCTGTACGAAGGTTTAGATCCGCTGACTGCTGTGGAAAACCTGTTAGCCCGCGAATTAAAACCTGAATGCTAATAATGGTAGAAACCAGTAAGGCGGTTTCGCAACAGCAAACCGCCATCAGACACTCCCTCCGAAAGGGCGGATTGCCTATCGGCGAATCCGCCTTACAGCTTTATTGTGAAAACCGTGATGTATCATTTCAACTTTGAGAATAGCTTATGAAAAACTATCTATTATCCCGAAGACGATATTTTAGAACTGCATTTTAGTGACCAACCTATCGTCAAAGAAACGACACAGGATTGGAATCTGGTGTTGTCTTACGATGCCAATAATCATCTTGTGCAAATGGTTATCTTAGAAGCCAGTGCTTCTGGGCTATTGCCGTTACAAGAACAGCAAGCGGCGTAGTCATTTTTTAATAATCACTGAGGAATCCCACCATGAAACCCCACCTACTCAGCTTTCTAAAAATACTCTTCTGCACCCTTGCCCTGTGCGCGTGGCAAGGGGCTTATGCCGTGCCGACCACACCGACTAGCGACTTTATCGACAACGGCGATGGTACGGTGACGCATAAAACTACGGGCTTGATTTGGCAACGCGGCGCGGTGGGGCAGACGTGGACGGGTTCGGATTGCTCAGGTGAGGTGAAGGGGTTTAGTTACGCTGAGGCGATGGCGTTAAAAAGTGATTTTGCGGGGCAGAGTGATTGGCGATTGCCGAATATTGCGGAATTGCAAACGATTCTGGAACGGGAAAATTTTAATCCTGTGATTAACACGACCATCTTTCCCAACACTTAGCGATTGGTTTTGGTCATCTTCGCTTAGTGCCGATGGTAGTAACGATCCATGGGTTATAGGTTTTATTTCAGGCGGTAATGGTCAGCTCACTAACGATAATGATATTGGCTTTGTTCGTTTAGTGCGTAGTGGAAAATCTTTTGACTCTTTGCCTTTGGTTACCCCCACTACTGATTTTATCGATAATCAAGACGGTACTGTCACGCATAAACCCGTAAGGCGGTTTCGCGATAGCAAACCGCCAACAGCGCTTCATTTTATTAATGCACCTGCAAATGACAACTGCCGCCACGCCTCATACAAAACAATCGAAACGGTATTTGATAAGTTTAAACTACGACTTTCATCCCGCATAGGCAAATACAGGCAACTGTCGCCTCCCAAATCTTCCAAAATAGCGACAGGCAAGCCTCTGGTTTCAGGCCCAAACAAAAACGCATCCTGAGCCTGAAACCGCACATCACTAACTTTGCGTTTACCCTTAGTGGTCAATGCAAACAATCGTTCCGGTTTAATATCAGCAATAAAACCAGCTAACGAACCGTACTCCTGCACATTTACCCATTCATGATAATCCAGGCCGGCCCTGCGCAATTTTTTATCGTCCAGATCAAAACCCAAGGGTTTGATTAAATGCAGTTGTGCCCCTGCATTCGCGCATAGCCGGATAATATTGCCAGTATTAGCCGGAATTTCAGGCTCGTACAGGACAATATGAAACATGATCAGTAATTATTATCGATACTGATGGAATCAAGTTTCCATATCTCATTATTGTATTCTGTAATAGTCCTGTCGGTAGAAAACTTGCCGCTCGACGCACAATTTATAATGCTCATTTTTGTCCAACGCTCTTGATCCTGATAAGCCTCTTCCACGCGTTTTTGTGCATCAACAAAGCTGCGGAAATCAGCAACCGTCATCCAAGGATCCTGAGGACTTTTTATTGAGGCGATAATCGGGTCAAAAATACCCGGTTCAAATTGATTAAAATGTCCGCACTCCAGCAGTTTAATCACGCGTTGCAAACATTCATCCTGCTTAATCATCGCCACAGGATCATAATGATGCCTCAAGTCTTCAACCTGGTCTTCAGTCAAACCAAACAGGAAGAAGTTTTCATCGCCAACTTCCTCACGAATTTCTATATTTGCGCCGTCCAGTGTGCCGATAGTCAGTGCGCCATTCATCATAAACTTCATATTACCTGTACCCGACGCTTCTTTTCCGGCAGTTGAAATCTGCTCGGAAAGGTCAGCGCCAGGACATATTTTTTCCATTGCTGAAACGCGGTAATTTGGCAGGAAAGTCAATTTTAATTTATCACCGACATCAGGATCATGGTTAATGACGCTGGCGACATTATTAATCAGCTTGATGATCCGTTTTGCCATGAAATATCCTGGCGCGGCCTTACCGCCAATCAACACACAGCGCTTTGTCCAGTTGGTGGTATCGCCACGCTTGATACGGTCATAGAGATGAATGACATGCAGGACATTCAGCAACTGGCGTTTATACTCATGGACACGCTTAACCTGAACATCAAACAGGGCATCGACGCACAAATCAACATCAAGCTCCAGCTTTTTAAAATCAACCAGTTTTTGTTTGGCTTGTTGCTGGACGTCATACCAGCGTTTGCGGAACGCTTTGTCTTCTGCATAAGGTTTAAGGTCTTTCAGCAACGATAAATCTGTCAACCAACCCTCACCGATGGTTTCCGTGATCAACCCGGCCAATTCAGGGTTACAGGCCGCCAGCCAGCGACGTGGCGTAACCCCATTGGTTTTATTGTTGAATTTATGGGGCCATAATTCATAGAAATCACGGAACAAACCTTGCTGCAATAACCTTGAATGCAATTCGGCAACCCCATTAACGGAATAGCTGCCAACGATAGCCAAATAGGCCATTCTGACATGTTGCACCGGCCCCTCTTCAATCAGCGACATGCGTTTCAACCGTTCCTTGTCCCCAGGGTAATGGGCGGACACTTCAGCCAGAAAATGGGCATTGATATCAAAAATGATTTCTATGATCCTGGGCAACAACTGCTTAAACAGGTTCACAGACCACCGTTCCAGCGCTTCCGGCAACAAGGTATGATTAGTATAAGCCATCGTGTTGCCCGTTATCGACCAGGCTTGATGCCACGATAACCCATGAATATCCATCAGCAAGCGCATCAGTTCGGCAACCGCTATGCTTGGGTGCGTATCATTTAACTGAAAGCAATTTTTTGCGGCAAATTCAGAAAAATCAATGCCATGCCGCCCTATCCAACTGTCTATGAAATCCTGCAAGCTTGCAGAAGTCAGCAAATATTGTTGCCGCAAGCGCAATGCCTTGCCGTTTTCGTTGGCATCATTCGGATACAACACCATGGTGATATTTTCGGCAGTGTTTTTTGCCGCAACAGATTCTGCATAATCACCGGCATTAAATTCCTGCAAATCAAATTCTTCGGTCGCTGCCGCCTTCCATAAACGCAAGGTGTTTACGGTGCCGTTCTGGTAGCCGGGTATCGGAGTGTCAAACGGGACTGCAAGCACGTCGTGAGTATCCACCCAGAAAACCCTTTTATTGCCATGCTCATCGACATGGGTTTCTGTGCGGCCGCCGAATTTTATCCTTTGCGTATATTCAGCCCGCTCAATTTCCCACATATTGCCGTTGCGCAACCAATGGTCAGGTTTTTCCACTTGCTCGCCATTGATAATATCCTGGGAAAACATGCCATATTCATAACGCAGACCATACCCTGTAACCGGTAGCTGCAAGGTTGCACAGCTATCAATAAAACAGGCCGCCAAACGACCCAAACCACCATTACCAAGACCCGCATCAGGTTCACTTTCTATCAGCTCTTCCATGTCCAGGCCCAGATCGTACATGGACTTTTCAACAGCATCTTTCATACCGAGATTGAGCATGGCATTACTGAGCGTGCGCCCCATTAAAAATTCCATGGATAAATAATTGGCCCGTCTGCAATCCAGCTCTTTATAAGCGATATAGGTTTTTTTCCATCGCTCTATCATCCTGTCGCTGATAGCTAAAGATAGCGCCTCGTAAGCATAATGCG
>JAUYEP010000188.1 GCA_030689765.1 Methylovulum sp. | reverse complement strand
CAAGGTTGGTGGCTATCTGTATGTTTTCGCGGATAACTCTATCGCTTATATTGGTTTTGGTGGCGGTGGATTCAACGAAGCTTTGCTGCGACCGTTCGGCAGATTCTGCCGAACGGTTTTGTTTTAATGTCGCCTCTCTAGCAGTCTCAGGATAAAGCTCAAGATAGACCCGTTTCCTATCTGCCAGCCATACGCTTTGCTCCCATGCGGTTAAGTCGTCTCTGACAAGGTTCTCGTCTATCTCGGCAAGCTTGGCATGTAGGCCGGTTAGGGTGTTGATACACCGACGGATTTCATCGCTCGTTACAAAGTACAGTATTGTCCGTGTGCGTGTGGCGGATAATCTGTTTTTAAACTTCAAGCTTGGCTAATTCGTGGTTAATGTCTCAATGGTGGTTTTACAATAATGCGGTGGATAACAAAAATATCGTTATCCGGTACGGTCTGCCAGCCGCGTTCTATCTTGGCGGCCTTGAGTGCGTCGGCAAAGTCGAATGAGTCATTGCGCTCAATCAGCCGGATAACGTAACGTAGTTCAGCACTGGTTTTTTGTTCGAGTGCGGTTAATCGGTGTCGTAGGTTCATTTTTTAGACTCCAGTGCTTCAATACGTTGGGTTAATTCGTCCAGCTCCACAAGCTTACCTTGTGCCGCCAATGCCGTTATAAGCTGCGCACCAACATCCGGCGGTATTTCACCGTTAAATGTGGCCTTGACAACCGCGCCGCCTTTAGCCGCTAAAGTTTTACCGTTTTTAATCTTGACAGGCATAGCTTGTGCTTTCAATGGCGGCGTTATCCTGTCCAGCAACATTTTGCAAGCCTGCATGTCGCCTTTAACGGCGGCTTCAATGACGGCTTGCAGAATTAAGTCCGAGTTTTCCGCGATTGCTTCACGGATTTTAGCGCCGGGGGTTATGCCGGGGGTTCGGCCTTTCGGATTGCCAGATTTTCCGGGTTGGAATTTTGATGTTGCCATCTGCTAGCCTCCTGCTTTTTCAAGCGTTTAAAACTTTAACACGGTGCGCCTTGTCTGCCATTAAGCTTGTCAATAATCAGTGAATAGCCATTGTAAAATCGTCCTTGTGGACTCTGTTTCTTACCTAGGAACGTTAGCGCTATTAAATCCCCAGCCTCTGCGCCTTGAACTTTTAGATTGTCTCGAATCCAGTCCGTCAACCATGCTGCCTTAACTGCGCCGGATTCTTCTTGGACGAGTATCTGAAAGTTTTCACCGTAGATACCAACAGCCTTTTGATGCCCGATTAAAACGCCTAACAATTGTTCACCAGGTTCTGGCTGCCATAGCTCCGGCGTTGATGCCGCCTTGTGTCTTAGGGCTGCCATCCTGTCGGTTAAGTTTGCGGGCATGGTGTTTGCGTTCGTGGTGCTGAGTTCGTTATTCATGGGTAAATCCTTGCCGGTTATCGGCGGTTTTAAAATTCAATGTTTTTTCCTGAAAAAGCCTGTACCCCGAGGTGTCTAAAGTGTCTAAACACCCTTTAGATACTTTAGACACTCCAGGGTAAGCGTGTTTCATAGAAAAAATGGGTTAATAAAGTATTCCTGCAATAGTGCCGGTCATCTAACGCTTGCGGCACTTCATTCGACCGCATCAAAAAGTATTGCAACGCTGTTACATCGGTGCGGCATTGGTTCAGCACGTCTTGAATCATGGCGTGGTCGTGTTCGCCGATTGAATCTAGCCAAGCCATGATATTTGATTTGTCGGCTTGGCTTAGTCCAAGGTTATCGTTTGTTGCTTGCCGCTGTTTTAACTCGGCGACAATTTCCGCTTTGTGGCTTTTAAGAAACTCACGTTGAGTATCAGTCAAGTTTTTAGCGGGGGTAATCTCGAAACCGTCACCGGCTAAAGTAACGGTAAAACCCTTTTCAATAATTCTTGATAACGCCGCCATTAGAAACGCTCCACATTTTCATTTTGTGTTGCGCTGTCTATTTTTCGGGTGTTACCGGTTACACCTGTTTTGTCATCACCTAAAAAAGCCGCTGAGTTTTCATGTATTTTTTTTTCTTGGGCAAATTTTAATGAAACAACGTTGCCAATGTTGCCAATGTTGCCACTTTTGAAAATCTTGATGGTTAAGCCCCTATCGCTGCCGATTCTTTCAGTTTTGCTGCCTTGAATAATGCCAATACCCAACGATTGCAGCGCGGGGGATTGCCGTTTAATGACCTCTGATAAGCCGCGTGGTGATTTGGGCCATGATTCGGAACTGCGCTTGTAATCAAGACTAAGCGCGTCATATAGGTTTTTAACCGTGCCATAAAAGACGGTTTCACTAATGCCAGTATAATTATCAACCATTTCACGGACAGCCAAGCCAACGGGGGACGCTTCAAGGGCAATGACTATGCTTTCGGTACGGTTTGCCTTATATAAGGTGTCGAATGTACTGGCACTATGCCCCATTGACTGCGCCATTGCCTCACCAAGCCGCGTAAAGTCTGCCATGCGTGGGGGTTTGTTTAGTTTCACCTTGGGCAGTTGCGCCAGCGTCTTGACAAACAAGTCCAGCAAGCCACCAAAAATAGAAGGTTTCGCCGACTCCCAGGCGGCATTCAATTCTAATTCCTCGCGGTATTCGATGCTGGGCAATTCGATGCAGATTGCCCTATCGGTCAAGTCTTGGGCAGTAATCACGCGGGGGATTGAGTTGATAATGACGGGACGTTTCACTTCAATGATGGTTTCTTCGTCATTGGTGTATAGCGTCCGTGCCGCGAAACCGCCACCAGTCGCCAAGGTACATAACGCGTCCTGCATCTTGCTGGGTAAGTGCGATATGTTTTCATAGCTGGACAACCAGTTACAGCCCGCACCGATAAAAACGTCTTCCGTTGACTTGGGCGCGGCGCGTAGGTTTACGGCGTTGTTGTCCACCAACTCCCGCAACTTGCTTTGTGTGGATGATTTCGCGCTGCCCTGTAAGCCGGATAGGGCAAGTATCGGCTTGGGGGTTTCTTCGCGGTAGGCTTCTAACATCCAAGCCAGCACTAACAGCCTGTCATGCTCTGGGACGTTGATAAACTCCCAGATTTTCGATAAATCGCCGCCGTGCTGTGGCATCGGCAAGGCTTGCATGGATGACGGCTTCCAGAATTTAACCGGTGCATTGTCGATAACCCGCCAGCCCGTGGGCAATACTTCGATAGTTTGCAACCCGTCATCACCAACAAAAATGTAATGCCCGCCGTTATGGTCTGCTACCCGCAAATGGACGCGCTGCCTATCGCCTTCATGTTTGGCAATACCGGATAGTGCAAAGACAGTTTGTTTTATGACGGCTTCACTGGCACTAAACCCATTGCCGTCCTTACTGTCCTGTTTCGTGGTCTGGTAATAGGCATAACTTAACCACTCAACGAAAGGCTTGCTACCAATCGCCAAGGTATGGATAACCCCGCTAATATCAGTTGATAAAAAGCCCTTGTCGCTCTTCTCATCAAAAAACAGGCTGCCCAATGACAACACCAAGGCGATTAACTTAGCCGCCACCGCTTCTGATTCTGCGCTCCCAGCCTCGTAAATGTCGGTTGCCTTGTCGATGTCGCCAAGCAATACGCCGCTTGGCTTGGCTTGTTTTATAGCAACCCGATATTCAGCCCATAAACACGGGTCTTCACGGATAAATTTAACCGCCTCTATGAAATCACTTTTAAACAGTACAGCAGGGTCTTCTTTGCAAACCAGTAAAGCCGCGTCAATAACCGCCATAGCACTATCAATGCTTTCGGCTTCGGCATCAGTCGCCGTGGATAAATCCAAGGTGGCAACATTGGCAACATTGGTAACGTTGTTTGTAACTTTTTCGTCCAAGAAAGGTTTTTTTACAAAGAAACTCAGCGGCTTTTCGTCTTCTTTATCACCAATATGAGAATCATTCTCATCTGCAACCTCTTCTTTTTTGCAATCAAAAACCATGGTTTCTGGCTGCCAATGTTGCCGTTCTTGCGAACCTTTCTCATCTTGGTGGGGCTTTTTGCCGTCATCAATAAGGCAATCCGGCGGGGTTTCGCTTGGGCCAATAACATTTTTCACCAGGTCAACGGTTACACCAGTTAAAACCGTGTCGCTATTGGGCTGTGCGGTATCTGAAAGAGTATCGGCATCCTCAAACATGGCTGCCACCACTCAAAACGTCATTAAAATCCGTCCCAACATCAGGCGGTAAAATGTACTTGCCACCAACGGCTAACGCTGCCGCCCGTGCCGCCTTTTGACCAACACCGCTAAAATCGTTATCGCCACAAATAATAATCTCGCTGTCTGGGTAATGCTTCTTAACAACCTTGGCGACATTAATAAGATTGCCCGCGCTGAATGCCACGAAGGTAAACAAGCCCCGATTCTCGTACAGGCTTGCACCGGTGGCGAAACCTTCACAAATCAAGACGGTGTTGTTATCGGTGGCAATATCACCAAAAGTATAAAATGCACTCTTAGCAATGCCGCCGCCCATCATGGTTTTGCTGCCGTCATCAGCAATGAATTGCAGACTAACCAAGTGGTGTTCATCCTTCATGGGGATGACCAGCACACCTTTATATAGCCTCGTCATGCTAGGTTGTATGCGTTTTTTAGTAAGGTAGGGATGATTTATTGCTGGTGTTGACTTACACCATATATAAGATGCTTTACGCTTGGCTTGTTCATAATGCACCGCCGCCGCCTTCTGGTTCTCATCCCCTTGGCGTTGCTTTTCAATTGCAAAGGCGTGCTTCTCAGCTTGGGTTAGCCGCCTGAACTCGCCACCAGCCTTCCAGCGTTGGTTTATATCGTGCTTCCAACTGCCAAAGCTACCGGCGGCGCGTCCGTCTAAATGGAGCTTATACCAGCCGTTTATCGAGCCGCCTTTGTCGCCTTCGATATGAAAGCGGTGCAGGTTGCCGTCACCGATAATGTAATCCGGTGGCGTGATACCAAAGTCGCGCATGGCGTTTTTGAAGTCTTCGGTGCTGTCGTGCGTTGTGTTGCTTAAGTTTTGTACTGCCATTTTTTAGTTTCCTGTCTAAAAATGGCGGGGTGTTTCGCTTCGATTCTGGTATAATTGCAATGCCTGTCAAGCACTGCAAGTTATTGAAATTTAAGCGAAGCCCGCCGCCATATAGTGATATGTGGGGCGGGTTTTTTATTGGGTGTCGTTTTTAGAATCTGATTTAATCGCCAACTGATAGCAATCCGTCAACCCTGATTTAAACGAAGGTCTCCAGCGTCTCTTACGGGTGCGGTTTAGGCGGCTTGGCTTGGTGGTGTCGTCTGGATTGAAGACAATCATATCAAGCCGCCTTGTTTTGCAGGCGCACCCAATCAAAAAACAGACTTTCGTCGATTAAAACCTTCCGGCCTATTCGAACAATTGCGCCGGATTTTGCAAGGCCGTTTTGGTGTTCTTTGAATATCCAGTCACGCATACCGCCCACTTTAAAAGCTGGGTTTTGTTCGCAAAATTGATTTACTGTTGAAAGTTTTGGAGTCGTCATAATTACCCTTTTTGAGAAGCGCCGCTGCTTGTTGCTTTGGCTTGTGGTAATTATTCAGGCTTGCGGGCTTGCTAAACGGTGGCGGGGCTTAAAATCTGTTATTGGGACTTAAAATCCGTTAAAGGGACTTAAAGGGACTTAAAATCCGTCAATGGGCATTAGCGGTATATTTTTTCCACCTTTTGTTAAAAGCACTTCTGCTCAATGTGCCAGCACAAGGCATATTCAAACAATCTTCTTCCCCCTTATCTGTGCCTGTCGTTATTAGGTAACCGATAGGCGGGGTTGTCCATAATTGCCCCCATGCCTGAGTTCCATTAGGGGGCTTTCCTTGTTGTGTGTAAAAAACTCTAACCATGTCGTCAATGACGTTAAACCAATCATCCACTTTTTCAGGGATGCGTAGCAAGCCTGAAAAATCACAATTGTTATTGTTTTTCTGAACACTCCCCGCGCCAGCGTCAGGCTTTGCTTCAGGTTGTTGGTTGTCTTTCGCTACTACCTCGCCAAAATCTAAAACGCTGCCTGGTGGTTGCTCTGTTTGCTGAATAATATCGGCTAGACTTAGCGTAATCCATCTAGGGTTTGCAAGTAGTGGTTCATCAACCAGCTTGAAAACTGCGCTTTGATTAAATTCCCTTACCGTCTTGGGCACATTGTCCGGCGCGTCTGGATGGTTTGTGTAGGGTAGATGGTTTTCTATGGCTTGCCCTCTGTACTTTATCGACTTAATAGCACGGGGGGGCAATTTAAAAACGCCAGCTTGATAAATTATCTTTGATAACGACTGTGTGTTTTCCATTGCTAGCAAGCTTTTATCGTGCCAAGCCCAATATCCAAAGCCTTCATAATAAACAAGCATCACATGCCCCCGAATATCTTTTGATTCATCGAAGCCACCACGTTTGAAACATGCCCGTCTGAAAGGTGCGCGTAACGCTTAACCATTTGCAAAGTTTTATGTCCCAGTATCTCGGCAATCTCAGCCAGTGACGCGCCGTTCATAGCCAGATAGGACGCTGTGCAATGTCTTAAGTCATGCCAATGAAAGTCAGTTATTCCGGCGCGGTCCAGGGCATCCCGCCAAGGCCTAGTTAAGTCCATTGGTTTTTGTGGATTCCGTTCGCTTGGAAATAGTAGCTGGGTATCAATGCGCCTAACCTTGCCGTGTTCTTTTAGCAAAGATAAGCCTAAACCGGATAATGGCACACGCCGCCGCTCACCGTTTTTGGTTTCGTGCAGAATGATAAAGCCGTCTTTTAGATTTACGTCTTGCCATTTAAGCCCCATTAACTCGCCCTGCCTCATGCCGGTACTAAGCGCCAAGACTGTGCATAAATAAAGCCAAGTGTTTGATGATTCTTTACAGGCAACTAACAGCCTCGCCCGCTCGTCATCATCCAGGAACCGGACGCGCCCGCGCGGTGTGCTGGGGTTTTTGACTTTCCTCATCGGTGAATCTTCCAGCCATCCCCATTCATTAACGGCAATGGTGAAAGCATGGCTTAACGCCAGCATGTACTGAACTACGGTAGCCGGTGCGCGTTGTGTCCCTCGCCTGGTTATGCCGTTGCTCAATTCGTCCCTGCATTCAACAATCAATGCCGGTGTGACTTCGGACAGGGTGCAGTAACCTATACGTTCCTTCCACCAAGTGAGCTGCTGCGTCTGGTCACTGGCCTTTTTGGGCTTGCTGGGTAATACGTCTTTAATGTACCTGTCCACCAAGTCGGCTAAGGTGTGTTTTTTTGCCTCGGTGGTTTTGAAGTGCCGCCCCTCTCGGATTGCACTTTCAGTGTCTTGAATCCATTTTTTAGCATCGGTTTTGCGTTTGAAGGTTGCGGTTTGTGCTGGATAGCCTTTTAGCCTAACCCCTGCCCTATATCGTTTTGTCCCGTCTTTAGCGGTGCGTTCTGTAATGGTTGCCATAATTGCCCCTATAGGATAGCAACCGGCTTTGATATGATAGGCCTGCCATTGCTTAACCCTGTCTGTTAAGTGAATCGGTAAGGCCTTGTTGGTGTTGGTAGCACCCTCAAGGCCGCTTTGTTTCTAGGGTTTCATTATATATCCGTGGAGCATTCTTGGAGCAATTGAATACAAAACAGGGCAAAAAACAGCAATAATCCACAACAATGAAAAACTCTAACAGTCTGATTTAATTGTTATTGTTTGTTGTGCTGTGTGGTGGTTTTTGGGCTTTACCCCATTCGTAATGTGTGGGTCAACGGTTCGATTCCGTTCATCGGCTCCATGAAAATTAAAGGCTTAGGATAATCTAAGCCTTTTTTATTGCCTGTTTAGGCTTCACGTTGCAGTTCAAAATAAAAAGCTATAAAAACGCCCGCAACACTTGCCGGAATTTTAGGCACAAAAAAACCGGATTGCTCCGGCTTGATGTTGTTCAATTGCCTATAGGCAAAAGTCCATTTTAAATAGTCCCCGCTATCTTCAATAGCAACCCTGCAATAATTGTTATCTGCAATAACCCGACACCAACCACCCAGCGGATTAAATCGGCTTTAGTTTCGGCAATATCGCGCTTCAACTCAGACTTAACCAGCTCTATCTTTAGCTCGGTTTCTTTTATCCTCGCGTCCAAGTCCTTATTGCTGACAAGATTGTCCAGGTTATGTTCTTGCTTAACGTAATCAATAGCTGCATTGGTGGCTTGTCTATGCAGCTTAATAATCACTTCCGCCTGTGATTCACTTAATCCCGCTTGCTTCAATTCGGTTACAAATTCGTGGGTATCAAAGGTTATCGTTGTCATAAAAAGTTTCTACCTGTTGGCATGATGATTTTAACTCACATGGTACACGATAGGGATGTTTGAAAACAGACACAAAAAAGCCCTACGCTTTCACGCAACGCTTGCTAATAATAATTAAGAAAATATTCTTAAAAGCTTACTGTTATTAGCCGTGCCGTTTTGTGTTGATAACCCAGCCAAGGTTAGGCGTGTGTAGAAGCCGAGAGCCAAAAGAAATAGTTTTGGATGAAACACAATAAATTGAATAATCAGGATAATTGCGTGGATAGCCGTCGCCTGATGAGAAAAGCCATCGTTCTTCCACGCGGGACAGGGTTTGTAACCCCGTCCCAAACGTTTTGATGCTACCGCTTATCTTTGAGCCCTGCGGTCGGGATGGCATATCCCGACCGGCCTCCTATAGTTCAGGCCGTTCCATTTATGGCTTTGCATTTTTCAACAGTTCAAGCATGTCTTGCAAATACGCTATTTCCCGCTTTTGATGCTCGATAATCTCATCTTTATGATTAATAACCAGTTGGAGTTTTTGAATTTCAGAAGCCAGTTCTTTTGATGATCCAATCACATTAAATCCACTATTTTTGTCACCTATCAAGCAAACGACTTGTTTCTCACCGAAAGACATTAATTCCATTAAATCCATATCAAACATTTCCGCAATTTGTTCCAGCTTTGGGATATAGGCTTTGGTTTCGCCGCGTTCAATTTTGGCGTAGCCGTTAGTAGACTTGTTTTAACTGAATATTAATATTTTTCAAACGGTTATATGTTTAAACCTTGTGGTGGTTTCGGAGTGAACTTTAAATTTGTACTCCATAATATATAAAAATCAATAGGTTAAAAATAGGCATCATTAAGTTTATTTTTCATTAACTAATTGATTAATAAAGTTAAAACAAGTCTATTTAAATAAAATTGATGATAATGATTTTAAGAATAGAGTAAAGCTACCTTGTTGCGTTGTAGTTTATAGGACTTACGCATTGACGGAAGGCTTAAATTGTGGGTTCAAATATTCCTTGCCGATCATAAATCCCGTGACGAATGAGGCAACCACATCCTTATACAAAGCCTTTTGCCATGGGTAAGTGCCGTCCAAGCTGATGGCTATGCAGGCAATAGGCTGCTCAAAGTTGGGCAAGTCGTAATGCCACTGGGTTTCTTGTTGACTGGCTATGCCCGCTACTTTTTGGGATAGGTTTTGCAAGAACGAGGTGGATACTTTTCGTCCTTGGCATTCCAGAAAATCCCGTTGGACTTCTAGGGCCGGGTTACAGGCCATTTTAATGCCAACCTGTTTGGCAAACCGGGGCGTTGAACTCCCTATGATGCGTGCGGATTGCTCCAAAGGGCAGAAGGCTTTTCCGCGTCCGTGGTGATGATAAACATGCCGCGCACAGTGGATTTCACCATAAGGCGTTTGGTAAAATTTTTCTTACCTAACCGTGCTTCGCCAGGGCTTGCCCTCTATTTCAATCGCTTCACCTTGGGTGTCGAATTTCTTCAATGCTTCTTCAGTGGCGAGGCTGCCCGCCTCATTGACGGC
>JAUYEP010000267.1 GCA_030689765.1 Methylovulum sp. | reverse complement strand
TGGTGAGCTTGTCGAACCATGAACGGCTTAACCGCTCATCCTTCGACAAGCTCAGGACGAACGGTTAAGCCTTGTCCGTACCCGACTTAAATTATTAACGACGAATGAAACCGCTGTAACAATGCCTTTTCAACTCACGTTCAAAATCTTTTTGAGTAATTGTTGAATAATCCGTCTCCATATACGCCTCAGCACACCACTCATCTGCATGAGTCACTTTCTGCAACACGCTTTCACCCGCGTGAACTTCACGATTTCTGAACATTTCAACCCAACGTTCACGAGTTGCCTCCCAGCGATGATGCAAGTCAACACGCCCCCGATGTTTGGTTTTAACAAAACCGTCCTCTTTCCAGTGACCGAACCATGTTTTTTTATCGCTTTCCGCATGAGGTTTATGGGCTGTCCATACCCACTGTACCGACTGGATAAAATAATTCTGTAGGCATGGACATTACGGCTTCTAATGTGTGGGAACGCGTGAGTTCTTCACTCATAGGATGCGGTGAAATAGCACAGGACATCGGCACAATGGCAATGGCAATGCCAACACCATTGGTTCAAGACAGTCCAGCATTTGTTTAACAAACACCAGTTTATGTAAAGCCTCGTCGCTTTGAGAATACGGAGGGTTAAGCAAGCCAATATTGCACTGGTGTTTTTTAACAGCCTCGACAATACCTGGATCAAAACAACTGCCTTGGTGTAAATTGGCTTTGCCGTCACCACGCAAGATCATGTTGCTGGCGGCTAGCGCGTACATATTGGGAAGATGCTCAACACCAATCAACCCGTCACGTTTAATGCGGTCTTTTTCTTCTTTGGTGGCGGCATGGCGCATCATGTGAAACATGGCAGACACTAAAAAACCACCCGTCCCCGCACAAATATCCAGCTCTTCGCGGCTAAAGCCGCTCCCACAAAAAGGTAAGTGCTTAATTTATTTTCCTTAAAAGACTGTTATGGTCACTATAATAACGTCTTTGAAACATAATCCAGATTGACCGGACAGGTGTATGACATGTTTAGAGTAAGCCAGTACATGCGGGAATTAATCGCCCCGACACCGTTAAAGCCGCCGCACAAACCGGCCGCGCCTGTGGTGATCTGGAACTTGATCCGCCGTTGTAACCTGGCCTGCAAGCATTGCTACACAACCTCTGCGGATATTGATTTTCCTGGGGAATTGACGACACCGGAAATCTACACGGTGATGGATGACTTGAAAGCGTTTAACGTGCCGGTGCTGATTTTATCGGGCGGGGAGCCGTTATTGCATCCTGATATTTTTGCCATTTCGCGCCGTGCCAAAGCGATGGGTTTTTATGTGGCGTTGTCCAGCAATGGCACCCGAATTTCAGCGGACAATATTGATGACATCGCCGCTATTGATTATCAATATATCGGCGTGAGCCTGGACGGTATCAAGGCGACGCATGACAATTTCCGCCGGATGCCAGGCTCGTTTGATGAGGCGTTGCGCGGTGTGCATTTGTGTCTTGATAAAGGCATCAAGGTGGGCATCCGCTTTACGTTGACGCAGGATAATTACAGAGATTTTCCTGCCCTATTGCAGTTGATGGATGATAACAACATCGACAAATTCTATTTGTCCCATTTGAATTATGGGGGGCGCGGCAATAAAAACCGTAAGGATGATGCGCATTTTGCAATGACGCGGGAGGCAATGGATTTATTGTTCGAGACCTGTTATGACTGGCTGGAAGCGGGAAAAGACAGGGAATTTGTCACCGGCAATAATGATGCCGATGCGGTTTATTTTTTACATTGGGCGGCCAAAAAATTGCCTTCCCAAGCCGGACATATCAAAGCCAAACTGGAACAATGGGGCGGCAATGCGTCAGGCGTCAATGTCGCTAATATAGATAATCTTGGGTCTGTCCATCCTGATACCTTTTGGTGGCATTATGATTTGGGCAATGTCAGGACACGGCCTTTTTCAGAAATATGGATGGATACCTCCGATCCGTTGATGGCAAGGCTTAAACAGCGGCCCAGGCCTTTGGAAGGACGTTGTGCCAGTTGTCATTATCAAACGATATGCAACGGCAACACGCGGGTGAGGGCGGCGCAAATCACCGGGAATCACTGGGCTGAAGATCCTGGCTGCTATTTGACGGATGCAGAAATAACTGCACCGTGCAGGCACAGAAGGGATTAAATCCTTATGATAAAGAACCGCTTTATTAAACAACTGTTCAGCAGCTTTCTGGATATGACGCCGATACTTGCTGTGGTGTTAATTTTTCAGGTTTTGATTATCCGCCAGCCCATTCCTGATGCGACACAGATGGTTTTTGGAACACTCTTGGTTGTGCTGGGGCTTACCTTGTTTATTCAAGGGCTAGAACAAAGCCTGTTTCCGATAGGCGAGTCCATGGCCCATGCGTTTGCGCGTAAAGGCAGTTTGTTCTGGTTGTTGAGCTTTGCTTTTTGTTTAGGGTTTAGCGCGACAATTGCGGAACCGACGTTAGTGGTTGTTACCAAAGAAGCGGCGATTATTGCCAGTAAAGGCAACATTATTGAAGACACGGTCGCAGCAAAAGAACGTTACGCACTGGGGCTGCATCTTACGATTGCTTTGGCAGTCGGTTCTGCCATTTTAATTGGTATGATCAGGATTATTCGCGGCTGGCCCGTCTATTATCTGATGATAGGCGGCTTTTGTTGTGTGATGGCGCTAACGCCTTTTGCACCGGCTAATATTCTTGGCATTGCCTTTGATTCAGGCGGGTTTACAACATCAACGATTACCGTACCGCTGGTAACCGCGCTGGGCGTTGGTTTGGCAACGGCAATTAAAGGCCGCAATCCGGTCACTGATGGTTTTGGCTTGGCCGCTTTTGCTTCGTTAATGGCGGTTATTTTTGTGCTTATTTACGGGATTATCTGGTAATGGACTGGTTAAATCATTTTCTATTGACGCTGCTTGCAACCTGTCAAAATATGCTGCCTATTGTCGTGGTCATCCTCATTTTTCAATTCTTGGTAATACGCAAGCCGTTGGTAAATTTTAAGAAAATACTCGCCGGTTTCATTTACCTCATAGTGGGTGTCGCCTTTCTGTTGGAAGGGTTGGATATGGCGATGTTCCCATTAGGTAAGTTAATGGCGGCGCAAATGACTGCGCCTGAATTTATTGGCACAGTCGATAGCAAGACGGTGACTTGGCAATCGTATATCTGGGTTTATGCGTTTGCCGCCAGCATTGGTTTTGCGGCAACCTTGGCAGAACCCGCTTTACTGGCGCTGGCACTAAAAGCCCAGAACATTTCAGGGGGAACTATCAATGCCTGGAGCTTACGAATTGCCGTTGCCATTGGTCTTGCTTTCGGAACGGCTCTGGGTACTTTTCGGATTGTAACTGGTCTCGAACTGCATTATGTCCTATTCACAGGCTATGCCATTATTATTGTCCAAACCCTGTTTATCCCTAAACTGATCCTTGCGCTGGCTTATGATTCAGGCCCCGTCACGCCATCAACAGTTACCGTACCCTTAATCACTGCACTGGGATTGGGGCTGGCCACCACCGTACCCGGACGTAATCCGTTACTGGATGGTTTTGGCTTGATTGCTTTTGCCAGTTTATTTCCGGTTATTGCCGTACTGGGCTATGTCCAACTTGCCCAGTGGCTAGGCAAAGACCGTCGTTAATCCACCTGAGAGGTTGTTATGCACTTTAAATTAATTATTGCTTTTGTCGAAGATGATAAAACCGAACTGACGCTGGCGACGGCGCGTGATAACGGCGCCAAAGGCGCAACCGTGATCAGCAACGCACGCGGCGAAGGCCTGAAACAAACAAAAACTTTTTTTGGCCTGAATCTTGAAGCCTCGCGTGATGTGCTGATGTTTTTGGTCGAGCAGCATCTCAGCCGGCATATCCTCGAAAAAATCGCCAGTGTTGCGCAATTCGACAATAAACCCGGCACCGGCATTGCCTTTCAGATTGACGTTGAAGACGCTATCGGCGTATTGCATCAAATTGAACAATTAAATCAAGAGCTTGAGGATAGGATATGAGCAATAAACCCCATGTCATACGTGTTAAAGAGGTCATGAAAACTGATTTTGGCAGCATTGACGGCATTGCCACCGTAGGCGATGCGCTGCAAAAAATGAAATCGCTAAAAACATCCGTTTTGATTGTCAATAAACGCCATGAAGATGATGAATACGGGATGATTACTTCGGGTGATATTGCCCGTCATGTGCTGGCAAAAGACCGTGCGCCGGATAGGGTAAATGTTTATGAAATCATGAGTAAACCCGTCATTTCTGTGCATCCTGAGATGGATATACGCTATTGCTCGCGGTTGTTCGCCGACTATAATCTGGTCAGGGCGCCCGTGATCGAAAACAGAGTGATTATCGGTATGGTAAGCCCCAATTCCCTTGTGCTTGATGGTCTTTACCGCTTGTTTCAACAAGCTTGATTTAAGCTAACAAGCACTTCTGTTTTTCTACGATGTGGCATCCGGTTAAAAATATCAGTACACTTACCCAGCAGAGTAAAGATGTTGAACCAGTGGTAAGTCTCGCTTAAGTCAGGTTGTCCGGTTATCAATGTTGTAGGTCTGTATTTAACCGTAAATTTTTATTTGAGGAGATTTTAAATGGCAACAGGCACTGTAAAGTGGTTTAACAACACCAAAGGCTTTGGATTTATTGCACCCGATGACGGTGGTGAGGATGTTTTTGTACATCACTCGGTTATTCAGGGTGAGGGCTTTAAAACCTTGACTGACGGTCAAAAAGTAAGTTTTGAAATTGAAACGGGGCCTAAAGGCTTAACCGCTACGAATGTTTATCCCAAGTAACTGACGTCATCGGATTAAAAAAGCTGTTGTGAGTTATCACAACAGCTTTTTTTTTGGCCCAAAACGAACGGAAAAATCCTAAACCGTAGAGACGTAGCACCGCTACGTCTGCACCGCTACGTCTTTGTCGGTATGCCGCGCGTAATCCATAGACGTTGCGGTGCAACGTCTCTACGGCGATAAAAAACGCTGTTATTGGTTTAACAGCCAATATTGCATAGTTCCCACGCTCCGGCGTGGGAATTCATCCGGCAACGCTCCGCGTTGCGTGACGCTGGAGCGTCACTGGCTGCATTCCCACGCCGGAGCGTGGGAACGATAAAAATCCTAAACCGTAGAGACGTAGCACCGCTACGTCTGCACCGCTACGTCTTTGTCGCCACGTCTTTGTGGGTATGCCGTGCGTAATCCATAGACGTTGCGGTGCAACGTCTCTACGGCGATAAAAAACGCGGTTATTGGTTTAACAGCCAATATCCAATATCCACCATTTGCGCTAAACTTACCCCGCCCCCCACCTATTTTAAGGAAATAACCCCATGAAAACCAAACTGCTCTTGCTGTTCCTGCTGCTATTTACCAGCACCGCCTTTGCCACACCCACCACGCCGACCAGCGATTTTATTGACAACAACGACGGCACGGTGACCCATAAAACCACTGGGCTGACGTGGATGCGTTGTGTCCTGGGACAAACCTGGACAGGTTCAACGTGTACCGGCACCGCCCAAACCTATAGTTACGCTAAGGCAAAGGCGTTAACCGCCAGCTTTGCCGGTTATAGTGATTGGCGGCTACCGAATATCGCCGAATTGCAGACTATTGTCGAGCGTGAAAACATCAGTCCTGCCATTAACACCTCGGTGTTTCCTAGTACGCCTACTAAGCCGTTTTGGTCGTCTTCGCCTTACGTTGGCTATCCCGATTACGCGTGGAATGTCGTTTTCAACAGTGGCAACGTCGGCTACGGCTACGGCCGCAGCAGCAGTTTGCCGGTCCGTCTAGTGCGTGCCAGTCAGTCATTGGGTATTGGCCTCTCTACCCCTACCACGGACTTTACCGATAACAACGATGGATCGGTCACCCATAAACGCACCGGTTTAGTGTGGCAACGCTGTTCGGTAGGACAAACCTGGACGGGTTCAACGTGTTCAGGTGGCGCTAACAACTACACTTATAATGCCGCCCAGCAGGTAACCAGTAGCTTGGCAGGCTACAGCGATTGGCGCGTTCCTACCGCCAATGAATTAGCCAGTATTGTCAGCTACGATAAGAAGACTACTCCTGTAATTAACATTGCAGTGTTTCCTAACACGCCACCTAATGCGTTTTGGTCGTCTTCGCCTGACGTTGGCAGTGCCAATCTCGCGTGGGATGTCTATTTCGACGATGGCTACGTCGGCAACAGCAACCGCAGCGTCAGTTTGCCGGTCCGTCTAGTGCGTGCCAGTCAGTCATTGGTTATTGGCCTTGTTGACCTTGCCGCCACGATTACCGCGTCCACCAATAGCGTTAAATTAAAGCAAAACATCACCTACACAGCCACGATGACCAACAACGGCACGGGCGCCGCCACCAACGCCACCTTGATTTTTTACTTCCCGCCGCGCTGGACCACTTACGTCACCGTGCCGTCAGGTTGTCTCTCTAATGGTAAAAGCTACCGTTGCAACGTGCCCAGTTTGGCAGCAGGCGAAAGTCTGACGAAAGCCATCACCGTCAATTATGCCCAGCGTGGCGCGTTGAATGTGGTGGGTTTGGCGATCACCGACAGCGACGACACCGAGCCGGGCAACAACAAAGCGCAAGTGATGACCACCATCACCCCGTAATTGAGCCACGACTGCCAGTATCGTAGGGTGGGCAGGCGGTTTTGCCCACCTTTTACCATTCCGTTGGCAGAGCAGAGAGGGCAGCTTCGATATGCAGCCCTATCTTGCTTATGAGGCCTTCGAGCCGCTGAAGGAGATGGGCGAATTTATGAAAATCAGCAATGGCGGTTACTTTGTCGAATGGCAATGTGGCGCTGATTTATCTGCCGATACGATTGAGGCGAGAATAGCTTTCAGCGCTTGAAACGAGCGTGAAAAATTATTTATCGTTCCCACGCTCCGGCGTGGGAATGCAGCCAGGGACGCTCCAGCGTCCCGCAACGCTGGAGCGTTGCCAGATGAATTCCCACGCCGGAGCGTGGGAACTATACGACGCACGGCATACCGACAAAGACGTTGCGGTGCAACGTCTCTACTATAAACCCAACACATAGGTAACACACATGGCAAATCAAATTCCCACCGGCCAGTCAACCGGCACCTTAACCAACGGCACACAAAACACCGCTTATACCCTTGATGAAGCGACTTTACTGCAAGGTTTTAATGATCCCGATGGCGACACGCTTAAAGTGGCGGTCGTGTTGGCAAGCAGCGGCGACGTATCAGACACAGGCGATGGACAGTGGCGTTTTACACCAGACAGTAATTTTAGCGGGCTGGTGACGTTTGATTATCTGGTCATCGATAACCACGGCGGCGAAGCGCAAGGCACGCTCAATTTAACGCTGGTCGGTAATGCCGCGTTATCAGGCGTGACTTTATCCGGCACGGACGTTATCACCAGCGAGCTAGGTGATAATGCGGCGTTTACGGTCAGCTTAACCGCTGCGCCCAAGCGCGATGTGTCGGTCACCTTTACCAGCAGCGACACCAGCGAAGGCGTTATCACCAATCCCACACTTACCTTTACGGCGGCGAACTGGGCGACCGCGCAAGCCTTTACGGTGACCGGTCAAAACGATAGCGGGGTCGATGGCGATATTGCCTATACGATCAATGCCAGCATCAACACGCTGGATGTGGTTTACAAATATGTCACCGTTAAAAGCCTGACCTTGACCAATCAGGATACGCCGGTGGTCAAACCGGAAAACATCACCGGCACTAATTTTACCGATCAGTTGCAAGGCACGGATGCGCCCAGCTATATCCTGGGCGAAGCGGGCGAAGATGATTTGTCCGGCGGGGGCGGCAATGACACGATTTATGGCAGTTACGGCGCTGATCTGCTGTTTGGCGAAGCGGACAACGACACGCTGTACGGCGAGCAAGATGCCGATTATCTGGACGGTGGCACCGGCAATGATATTTTAGACGGCGGTTTAGGTCTGGATACGCTGATTGGCGGCGCGGGCAATGACACCTATTATTTGGGTTATGACGCCGTGGATGTGATTGAGGATGGCGGTTTGGCGGCTGATGTCGATACTGTCATCATGCCGTATCAACTGAGCAAATACACGCTACCGACGGGCATTGAAACCGGTGCCATTGCAGCGGGCACTAACGCCAGCAGTTTGACGGGCAACACCGGCAACAATACCTTAACGGGTAATGACGGCAAAAATAACTTAAGCGGTGCGGTAGGGCGTGATTCGTTATTCGGCGGTTTAGGTGATGATGTGTTGAGCGGCGGCGTGGGCAATGATGCG
>JAUYEP010000266.1 GCA_030689765.1 Methylovulum sp. | reverse complement strand
GGATGGAACGGTGACCCAAGTGCGCGGCCTTTGGATACCGGGCCAATCAATTTGGGTCCTGTATCACCTGGTCTGCACACGGTTGCATTAGAGGCTGAAGGGGAAGAAGGTGGATGTAATGCGGGTGACCTCAACAGTTGGGGTGGCACGGTACAAGTTTTTGCGGAAGTCCCACCTGCAATAGTAACGCCAGGCGTAGGTGGTTCATTGACGAAAATGAGTTCAACTGTAGGCACGGTGACCTGTCAAAACATGAAGACTAAGCAAAAAATCAAGTTTCCGCTCCCAGCCGGTGCCAGATCATGGGATTGTGAATCCGAAGGATTGGTGGTCAATTCTGGTAATAAAATCAAACAAACAATTTTGGTCACTGGGCCCGCTGACTAATCTGAGTTGGCAGTTGTGCTCTGATGTTTAACACGTAATTGGTAAGGCAGATTGCCGAACAAATCTGCCCTACCGCCTTATTTCCCTCAATTTATATGGAATCAGCTATGGAATCTTTACCCGAAAAAACCTGTTCAATCGAGCGGCTGGTGACACAAGCGAAACTTGTTGCCGCAGCCAAAGCAGGCATTAAAACACAGCAGCGCCGCGATGGTGTTTATGGCTGGCCTGGTGAAAGCTTTGAACTGGAAGGGATGACGTTTATTGTTACAGAGTTAAGCCGCCAGCGTTTAGGCGATATGACTGACGACGATGCCAAGGCTGAAGGCTTTGAAGGACTGGCAATGTATAAAGATATTATTCTAAAAATGCACACGGGCATGACTTGGGAAGAAGACCATCTGGTCTGGGTACATAGTTTTGCCGTTAAGCTGGATGCTTGAGGTGGGGCAACACCATCACAATGTACCTGTAGGGACGTAACACGCTTACGTCCCTACAACGGATTCGCATTACGGGTTAAGTCAATCTGGCAACTGCCGCTTTGGCAAGCTCGCTTAATCCATCACCGCTTTCTTGGTGATAAGCAATAATCGCTTTACGCATTCTTGGCTCCCACGCTCTCATGATGTGGCTTTTAACGCCTTCGGCGGCTATTTCTTTGTCACTTTCGGCATTAAAAAAATCACTAATGTCGTTGGTCATTTTGATGAGTCTTTCAATTTTCATAGGGGTATCTGGGCAGTATGGGTTAAACGTTGGGGATGGGTGTAAACCACATGCTGGTCGGCACGGGCAAAACCGATTAAAGTTAGTCCGGCCTCATCGGCGAGGCGGATGGCTAAACCGGTTGGGGCGGAAATGGCGGCCAGCATTGTAATACCAACCCATGCGGTTTTTTGCACCATTTCATAACTGGCGCGGCTGGTGACGATGACAAAGCCGGTGCTGGGATCTTTGCCGGTGCGTAGCAACGAGCCGATGAGTTTGTCCAGGGCATTATGCCGGCCGACATCTTCACGGACACTAATAATGCCGCCGCTTGGTACTGCCCAAGCGGCGGCGTGTACTGAGCCGGTCAGTTTATTGATTTTTTGTTGTTGCCTGATTTCGGTCAAAGCCGTTATCAGTTCGTCGGCATTCACCGTTAAATCGCTGTGTACGGGAGCGGGCTGGCGGATCGCCTGTTTTAGTGTGCTGGCGCCGCATAGGCCGCAGCCAGTGCGCCCCGTTAGATTGCGGCCTTTGTCAGCAAGGCATTGAAACCGATGTTCAGGAATTTTTAACTGGATTTCGATGCCGTTCGCGCGGTTATAAACCCGAGTTGATAACAGTTCCTGCACATTGCCGATGATGCCTTCGGTGACGCTGAAGCCCAGCGCGAATTCTTCCAGGTTGGTCGGTGTCGCCAGCATGACGACATGGGGAATGCCGTTGTATATCAGCGAGATCGGCACTTCTTCGGCGATATAGTCTTGTTCGACCGAACGCCGGCCTTGTTGCCAGCGTTCGACGGTGCTTTGCTGATAGCTAGGCCAGCCTAAATCCAGTGCCAGCGATTGCAGGGCCGGATTGGCGTTAGCCATGCAGGCCTTGCTCCAGCAACTCCAACTGTTGCTCTGAAAAAGCCACATAGTCCTGTTGCCATTGTGATGACTGGCTGACTTTGGTCACTTGTACGGCGGTGACTTTATATTCTGGACAGTTGGTTGCCCAGTCGGAATTGTCGGTGGTAATGACGTTGGCACCCGATTCAGGGAAATGGAACGTGGTATAAACCACGCCCGGTTGCACGCGGTCGCTGACTAAAGCGCGTAACACGGTTTCACCGGCGCGGCTTTTAATGCCGACCCAGTCATCGTTGTTGACGCCACGATCTTCAGCGTCGTGTGGATGAATTTCCAGGCGGTCTTCGCTATGCCAAGCCACGTTTTCGGTACGGCGGGTTTGTGCGCCGACATTGTATTGCGACAGGATACGGCCGGTGGTGAGGATCAGCGGGAACATCGGTGTGATCTTTTCATGGGTGGCGACATAATCGGTCAGCATGAACAGACCTTTGCCGTTGTCACGCATGAATTCGTCGGTGTGCATGATCGGCGTACCGTCAGGGGTTGCGTCGTTGCAAGGCCATTGGATACTGCCAAGTGCGTCGATTTTTTCGTAGCTGACACCGCTAAACGAGGGCGTTAAGCTGGCGATTTCGGCCATGATTTCAGAGGGGTGGCGATAATTCATGGCATAGCCCATTGCGTTGGACAGCATTTGGGTAACTTCCCAGTCCTGGTAGATGGCTAAGGGTTTCATGACCTTACGCACCGGCGAAATACGGCGTTCGGCGTTGGTGAATGTGCCGTCTTTCTCAAGGAACGATGCCCCTGGCAAGAACACATGTGCAAATTTAGCGGTTTCGTTCAAGAAAATATCTTGCACAATCACACATTCCATCGCGCGTAATGCGGCATGGACGTGTTTAATATCTGGGTCGGATTGGGCGATGTCTTCACCTTCAACATAAAGCCCCATGAAACTGCCGTCGAGCGCGGCTTCAAACATATTGGGGATACGCAAGCCTGGATCCAGGCTTAATGGCGCTTGCCAGGCGTTTTCAAACAGTTGGTGGGTTTCTGGGTCGGCAACATGGCGATAGCCTGGGAACTCGTGTGGGAATGAACCCATGTCGCAAGAGCCTTGCACGTTGTTTTGTCCGCGCAACGGATTGACGCCTACGCCGATACGGCCCAGGTTGCCGGTTGCCATAGCGAGGTTGGCGATGCCGATGACCATTGTCGAACCTTGGCTGTGTTCGGTTACGCCTAAGCCGTAGTAAATGGCACCGTTATCGGCATTGGCAAACAGTCTGGCAGCCGCTCTGAGGTCCGCAGCAGGTACGCCAGTGATGGCTTCAGTTACTTCGGGGGCGTGACGCGGTTCAGCGATAAAGGTTTTCCATTTGTTGAAAGAGGCTACTTCGCAACGGGCATTGACAAAAGCGTCATCAGTCAGGTTTTCGGTCACGATGACGTGACCTAACGCATTGATTAACGCCACGTTGGTGCTGGGGCGCAATTTCAGGTGATAGTCGGCTTTAACATGCGGGCTGTTTTTTACCAAGTCAATTTCGCGCGGATCGACGACAATCAGCCTGGCATCTTGGCGCAAACGTTTTTTCATAAGCGAGGCGAACACCGGATGGCCGTCGGTCGGGTTCGCGCCAATCACCATGATGACATCGGCTTTCATGACCGAGTCGAAATCCTGGGTGCCTGACGATTCGCCGAAAGTCTGTTTCAAGCCGTAACCGGTCGGTGAATGGCAAACGCGGGCGCAGGTATCAACGTTGTTGTTGCCGAAACCGGCGCGTATCAATTTTTGCACCAGATAGGTTTCTTCGTTGGTGCAGCGTGAGGATGTGATGCCACCGATCGAATCCTTGCCGTATTTAGCCTGAATACGTTTCAGTTCAGAGGCTGCGTATGTGATCGCTTCTTCCCAACTGACTTCTTTCCAGGCATCTTTGATGCTGGCGCGGATCATTGGCTTGGTGATACGGTCTTTATGGGTTGCATAGCCAAACGCGAACCGACCTTTAACGCAGGAATGACCGTGATTGGCCTTGCCGTCTTTGTGCGGCACCATGCGGATGACTTGTTCGCCTTTCATTTCGGCGCGGAATGAGCAGCCAACACCACAATAGGCGCAGGTGGTCACAATCGCATGTTCAGGCTGGCCGTTATCGATGACGGATTTTTCCATCAGGGTTGCCGTCGGGCAGGCTTGTACGCAAGCGCCGCAGGACACACATTCAGAATCCATGAACGCCTGGTTCTGGCTGGGTGACACTTTGGAATCAAAGCCGCGACCATCAATCGTTAAAGCAAATGTGCCTTGAGTTTCTTCACAGGCTCTGACGCAACGTGAACAGACAATACATTTGCTGGGGTCGAAACTAAAATACGGGTTGCTTTCGTCTTTAACGGCATTTAGATGGGTCTCAACCGGATGGTAACGGACTTCGCGCAAGCCAACTGCACCGGACATATCCTGCAGCTCGCAGTCGCCGTTTGCAGAACAGGTCAGGCAATCCAGCGGATGATCGGAGATGTACAGTTCCATAACGCCGCGCCGCACTTCTGCGAGCCTTGGATTTTGTGTGGTGATTTTCTGGCCTTCTGCAACTGGCGTGGTACAGGATGCAGGCATACCGCGACCGCCTTCGATTTGCACTAAGCACAAGCGGCACGAGCCGAATGGTTCGATGCTGTCGGTTGCACAGAGTTTGGGGATCTCGATGCCAATGCTGGCTGCTGCCCGCATGATGGATGTCCCAGCGGGGGCTGTCACCTTAAAGCCATCAATTTCCAGAGTGACATTTGAAGTTGCAGTGCTGGCTGGGGTGCCGAAATCTTGTTCTTTATTGATGGACATGGTGGTTACCTCATAATGGTTATCAAGCTGCGTTGGCTTTGTGTGTAGGTTGCAATTGTTTCAGATTACGCGCAGTTAGCTATGCTCGATTAACGAGGTGCGGGTAAGTTCGACATAATCATATTCAATCAATGAGGAAACAATTACAGGCAAGTTCTTTGCAATGTTCTTTAAGTTCTTTATTGGTTATATTGCCAGTAGAAATCAACAGCAGTTTATAGGGCTTTTTTGACACTAAAAATGAATCGACAAAATCAGCATCCTTGGTGATGACAACGCGCTGTTCGATTTTTGAAAGCTCATTGATTCGTTTATCAGTCGTCCGATTACCATCGGTTAAATCCAGTGTATGAATGGCATCATGACCTTGTTCGCTTAAAAATGTATTCAAGTGGCGCGGCAACTGCGCATCAACTATAAATCTCATGCAGCTAAGGCTTCGATACGCTTGATTTGCGTCAAGCGGGCGGCAAAATTCAGTGCAGCAAAAATATCTTCTTGTTCAATATCTTCATAGTCTTTAAGAATCTCCGCGATAGTCATGCCTGAACTTAACCATTCCAAAACGGTTTCAACCGGATAACGAAGACCCCGGATGCAAGGCTTGCCATGACAAATTTCAGGGTTTATGGTAATGCGTTTAAATGTTGTTGTGTTCATAATTAACTAATCCAGATGGATAGGCGCTTTCTAAGCTGCTCAACATTGATATTAAAATGTAATTATTCAGTTCCCCCTCTTTGAAAAAGAGGGGCTAGGGGGAGATTTTATTAGATAAATCCCCCTCTGCCCCCTCGCTTTGCTTTCCCCCTTTTTCAAAGGGGGAGGTGAATACTTACATCAAAATCAACTTTATCTTTATATGCCTTTAAACCGGCGACTTTATTCTTTTTAACGAATTCTTGCAGCGCCAGTATAACGACTTGAGCATTGGTTTTAAACTTAGTCAGCTGCATGGCTTCGGTCATGAGTTCATCAGGTAAGTCGAGGGTTGTTTTCATTGTTATGTTTCGTCGGCAAGTCGCAAGCTGCTATTTTTCATCGTCTGGAAAAAAATCTTTTTTTAACATCTGTGCCAAAGTGAAAGGGCATTGTTCAGGAAAATTAGCTTTATCAATGCCGGTTTCATCTTCTGCACTAAGCCGTGCTTTTTCATAAGCGACGGCGCAATATCGCTCAAGGTCATATTGTAGGCTAGGGCTGTCTTCAAGCAGTTCTGCAATATCAATGCG
>JAUYEP010000261.1 GCA_030689765.1 Methylovulum sp. | reverse complement strand
AAACTTAATGATGCCTATTTTTAACCTATTGATTTTTATATATTATGGAGTACAAATTTAAAGTTCACTCCGAAACCACCACAAGGTTTAAACATATAACCGTTTGAAAAATATTAATATTCAGTTAAAACAAGTCTAATGATTAAAGCAGCCACTTTAAGCTCAAACTGAACAGCAGTCAATAAATTATTCACGGAATAATGAATTGAAATTATTATAAAATAATTGCTTCTTCTTTGCCAACAGCTTCAGTTGATAAGCCAAACTCAGGGCTGTAATAACGCTCGTTCAGATAAAACACGCCTTCGCCTTGAATTTCAAAGATGGCATCTTCCTGTTTTAGCAGTTTTGTCCACACATTGGGAAATACGTTGACGCTGTATTTTTGGGCTTTCTTTAAACAAGCGTAATAATCGGCGGCATTAAATTTTTTATTCATACCACAAAGTCGATTAACCAATTCCTTGCCCTCACCGTATTGCACAATCACCGAATGCGTCGGTGCGTCGATGGCTTTGAAAGCGTCTCCTGCCGTGTTGAACGATTGCTTTAAAAACAGCGAGGCATTTTTACTGCCACTATTCAGTTTGTTGTCGCTGAGTAAGTTTAATAGCGTGTCATCTCTGCCGATTTGCGCTGTATTCAATGGATAATCCATGCAATCAGCGCGGTCATGGAAATAGTATTTAAAATACAAATCCATCACGTCAGGGGCTAATAAGTCTTTATCTTCAATTTCCCTGAAAACGCTCTCCATTTTTTCTTTCCCTACTTTAATGTCTGTTAATTGATCAACCGTTTTTTCTTGTGCTGGGTTGATAACATGAACTTCTGCCTTATCTAAAGCCGCGTTTCGATTGCACCGCCCCGCCGCTTGGGCAATGGAATCTAAACCCGCCAAAAAACGAATAACACTGGCAAAATCTATATCGACCCCAGCTTCAATTAATTGGGTGCTAAAACACAATACGGATTGTTTGTTGTTCAAACGCTCACGCATTTTTTGAAAAATTTCACGACGGTGGGCGGAACATTGATGAGTGCTGAGGTGAAATACGCTGTCTTTATCCACTTTATCCGCACAATCACGGTAAAGTGCTTCTGCCCATGCTTTGGTATTGACGATCACTAAGCAACTGCCTTTCGTTTGGAATTCAGAGAGTGCTAATGCGGCTATTTCTTCTCTTGACCAACCTTCGGGTTTTGTTTTATTCAAAATATCCACGCGCTTTAATTGTTCAAATAATTTGCGGGTATCTGGCATTAATTCGTTTTTTTCAGGAATTTGTAATTGCCCTTTTTCGGGTGTTTTGAGTTTATCCAATAACGGTTGTGTTGCCGTACATAACACGGCGGTTGTGTTGGTATAAGTAGTTAAAAAATTCAGTGCGTTACAAAATAAATGTGTGCAGTTAATGGGCAAGGTTTGAATTTCGTCAAAAATGACGACGCTGTTCGCTAATTGATGCAAACGCCGAACGCCTCTTGTACCACCGTCAAACAAGGTTTCTAAAAATTGCACCATCGTCGTTATCACGATAGGTGCATCCCAATTTTCAGCCGTTAATTTGCTATGCCATGTTTGCTGTTCAGGTTCTAAATTGGAATGATGTTCCAAGACCCAAGGAGAATTTTCACCCACTCTTTCAATGGCGTAGCGTATCGCGTCAGCATTTTGTTCAATGATGGAAGTGTAAGGAATGATGTAAAAGATACGCTCTAACTTATGTTCTTTGGCATGGTGTAAGGCAAAACGTAAACTGGCGTAAGTTTTACCGCCGCCTGTCGGCACGGTGAGAGTGTAAATACCTTGCGCGTCTGTTGCTCTTTGTTGGCAGGTGTTGGAAATGTCACGCCGAATTTCATTTAGCCGCCGTGTTTTTGCAGGTAATGAAACGGCTTTTTGTTCGATTAAAAGTTGTTGTTCGGCTAAAAAACAGTCCAAACGATGAATGGCAATATCCCACGATACGGGTTTATTACGGTGTGCCTCTTGGTGTGGCTTCTCAAAATCGGCACTGCTGATGCGATCAGCATCAATCAAACAACTGAATAAAAAGCGTGTCCAAAAGCCGATATAAAACTGTTTGATGGTATTGTGCTGTTCGTTTTGGGTGAACCGGTCTAATTGTGCAATCATGGCATTGATTAGCGATTCCCCCGCCAGTTGCTTGGCTTTTTCTAAAATACTGTCATCGGCATTTTGTGTGCATTCTGCCAAATGCGTCAGCGTGTCTGATTTTTTAATTCTCCGATTAAAACCATCAATTTCCTCCATCGTATCGCCGTAAGGTTTTAAACAATCAATCAACCCTCTGCCGTGATGCGATGCGATACATACTGCCAATATTTGCGCACAGCATTTGCCTTTGCCACCATGTTGTGCCAGTGTTTGATAAATCCACTGCGCCCCAGCCGTGGAATGGTCGATTTTGCCTTTTTGCGCTTTGGCATCGACATAATCATCATCAAGGTCTGGATTTAATAATCCTGTGCCAGATTTTATGTATTTTTGAAAGTCTGCACTGTATTTGCCAAAGTCATGTAACAAACCAATGATTTCCCCCGCTTCCGGGACATTAATTTTTGCCGCCAGTTTTTTGGCAATATCGGCAGCTTCCGATAAATGTTTTGCCACTGTTTGGATGTCTTGGTCGGTTGCCCGGACGTGTGCGATATAGTCTTTGTTGGCATTCATCAAATTTCCTTTGAGGCACATTCAATTTCAGTGCTTGCAGATTAATAAACAATACGTTAGCGCCCTATAGACCGTCAGAGGGTCTGGTACACATATTCAACTGAATGCTGTTTTAGCACATTTTCAAAAGTTATCTAACATGAATAATGTGCATGTCGCAGGACTCAGTTTTGCTTCTGAAGCGTTATCTTTTCCCTCCTATCTGCCCAGTTTGTGCTGGAGGCCGTCATTTTAGCCATGACGAATCAATCTGCCGTACCCGCTGGGTGATGCCGCAAACCAGTGTATAAGGGATGGTGCCTGCCCACTGCGCGATTTCTTCAACCGCCAGCCCTTCACCCCACAACGTCACAGGATCACCCGGCTTTGCATCAGGCTGGGTTTTAAGATCGACGGTGATCATGTCCATTGAAACCCTACCCACCAGGGGTGCGCGTTTGCCGTTCACCAATACGGGCGTCCCTACTTTGGCGTGGCGCGGATAGCCATCACCATAACCAATAGCGACAACGCCCAAGGTTGTGGGGTTTTCACAAACCCAAGCGCAGGCATAGCCCACCGTTTCCCCTTTTTCAATCGGCTTGACTGCGATTAAACGTGAATGTAACCCCAAAATTGGTTTTAAGCCCAATTGCTCGCCGGTCATGCCAGGAAAGGGTGAGATGCCATAGAGCATGATGCCAGGACGCACCCAATCAGCCAAGGCTTCCGCCCAGCCTAAAATACCTGCCGAATTGGCTATGCTGCGTTCACCTGCAATACCTTGCAGCGTCCCATTAAATAGGGCGACCTGTTTTAGCGTCATGGGGTCTTGCTTGTCATCAGCGCTGGCTAAATGGGTCATTAAGCTGATCGGGCGTTTAATGATGGGGCATTCATTCAAACGTTGATAAACCGCATGAAAATCTTTCGCCTTGAACCCTAAGCGGTTCATGCCGGTATCAAGTTTTAGCCATACCGCAATTTGCGCACGCGCTGTCCGGCTTGCAAATATATCAAGTTGGGTGAAAGAGTGGACTAACGCATCCAGTTGATAAATAAGCAAGGCATCTAACTCTTGGCTTGAGGTGAAGCCTTCCAAAACGACGATTTTGTTTTTTATGCCCGCCTTGCGTAAACGGATGCCTTCATCAACCCGTGCGACGGCAAACGCATCGACATTGGGCAAGGCTTCTGCGATCCGCAACAAACCGTGACCATAACCATTACCTTTTATAACCGCCATTATTTTGGCATGGGGGGCGCAATCGCGGACTTTTTGCAAATTATGCTGGGCAGCATCCAGTTTTAGCACGGTGTAAGCGGCTGGCGTCATTCGTAATCCCCGCTGTTGTATGGTGTGCCCGCAAAATTTTCAAAGCGCGTGTATTGCCCTAAAAAAGTGAGCCGGACAGTACCTAACGGCCCATTACGCTGCTTGCCAATAATAATTTCCGCCATGCCTTTATCTGGGCTATCTTCGTTATAAACTTCGTCACGATAAACAAACACAATCAAATCGGCGTCTTGCTCGATAGCGCCTGATTCACGCAAATCCGACATGATGGGGCGCTTGTTAGGGCGGGATTCAAGGTTACGGTTAAGCTGGGAAAGGGCGACAACAGGGACATTCAATTCTTTGGCAAGCGCTTTTAAACCACGCGAAATATCAGAAATTTGATTCACCCGGTTATCACCACTGGAAGGCGATTGCATCAATTGCAGATAATCCAAAACAATCAGGCCAAGTTGCCCATGTTCACGCATTAAGCGCCGGGCCCTTGACCGCACTTCGGTGGGCGACAATGCCGGTGTGTCGTCTATAAACAGCTTGGTCTCCGCCAGTAAATTGATGGCGGAAGTCAAGCGGGGCCATTCGTCGTCTTCCAACTTGCCCGTCCTGACTTTATGCTGGTCTATGCGCCCTAAAGAAGACATCATGCGCATCGCCAGCGCATCACCCGGCATTTCCATACTGAAAACAGCAACGGGCTTATCACCTTTGATGGCAATATTTTCTGCCATGTTCATCGCTATCGTGGTGTTATGCACAACCGTCATATCTTCCAGCAAAAACAATCGGTTACCATCACAGACAAAGCCATGATAGTCATCTGTTTTATCGTATTCAATACGAATGCCGGTCTGTTGCCAGGTTCTATTACTGGTCCAGACAGCGGCTTTTTTTCTCTCTATTTTGACTGGAATATCACTGATGTCACCCGAAAAGCGCACCCGAAAAACGGTGCCTTGATAGCCTGTGGATTTGATACTGGCCTGTTTTTGAATCAGTGAGGTTCTAAACCCTAAGCTGTCGCATAAAAACTTAATCTGCTTCGCTAAAGCCAGGTTTTTTTGCGTGATTTCGACCATTTTGTACTTGGGCGCGTAATGGCCGTCGCTATCAATCAGGCCTGCCAGCAGTTTTAATCGATTAGTACGGGAGTTTGCTAAAAATAGCTGTGGAATATGCTTGTTATTGAGTAAATCCAGCTCTCTCAGGATTTTTTGTAAGGAAAAGTGGTTCTGGTGATTGCCTCTTTGTTGAGAACCTATGCTATAGAGAGGGCACTTGTCATTACCGTTCTTATCTTTTGACAATTTCTCGGTTAAATGCAGGTTTAACTGCTCTGCATAGCCTCTCAAATAATCAATGACCTCACTATCAGCCGTTGATATATCGACCGAAGCGCTGGTGCCGTCACCCAGCCATAAGCCTAAAAAATAAGGGCAAACCGGCAACAGTTGTTCTGTGAATTCTATGGCAACTTTATAACCTTTGTAATTGGACTGAAACTTGGTTGAAGCAGACACATAGTCCGTTAAAGCGATATTAAGCACATCCCCGTTTTTATGCTTACCTTCGCTACGACTGCGTTTTAATGACAAAATATGCGGCTCATTGACTCGATAATCCAGCGCTTTATTTTGTCGCACCCAGTACATTGGCTCCCGTCCGCACGCTAACGACAACACCCGTCTAGGCGTAGAGTCGTCGCCCATCAAGACATCACCGACTTGTATCTCTTCTACCGCCTTCACTTCACCCGAATACATCAAAATCCGTGTGCCTTTACCAAAGCATTTGCCCATCGATGGCCTGCCCGCAACAATAATCAAATCCGCAGGCTGCAAACCAGAGGTCATCATATCGAAATCAGTAAATCCGGTGGCGGCGCCGGTAATAGAGCCTTCTTGCTCAAACAGGGTTTCGATTTTATCGACGGCACGCGCAAGCAACGTTTTAATGGGGACAAAGCCACCTTGTCCGCGCTGGCGTTGTTCGGCGATTTTAAACACTTCGCGCTCGGCGTTTTCCAGCAGTTCAGCGGTATCGCGGCCTTCCGTATTAAATGCGGAATTTGAAATATCCGTCCCCACATGTATCAACTGCCGCAATACGGAGCGGTCCCTGACGATATTGGCGTAAGTGGCGATATTGGCGGCACTGGGCGTATCTTTTACGATGACCCCCAAATAAGATAAACCGCCAGCCATTTCCAACTCACCAATTGCCGCAAGCGCTTCGGAAATGGTGATAATATCAAAAGGCATTTGCTTATCGGCTAGCTGGGAGATTGTCTTGAATATCACTTGATGGCCCCGGTGATAAAAATCACTTGCCACTACTTTGTCAGCAACTGAATCCCAGGTCTGGTTATCCAGCATCAATCCGCCTAAGACAGATTGTTCGGCTGGTATGGAATTGGGCGGAATTTTGAAGGCATCAAGGGAATAATCGGGTTCAAATGAAAAATTTTCAGACATGGCTATCAATAATTAAAACGAAGAATTTTATCATAAGCGATGTGCGGAGGGCTGACAGTTAAGAGCAATCAAAGCGTCATCATAAATCGATGGACTGGGCGGAAAAAGTAGAAACAATGATTAGCTTTAACATAAAATTACAGCGGTTTCATTCGTCGTTAATAATTTAAGTCGGGTACGGACAAGGCTTAACCGCTCATCCTTCGACAAGGCTCTCCTGAGCGTAGCCGAAGGGCTCACCACGAACGGCTTAACCTGTCCCAACTTGAGTGGCTAGCCTTAATGAAGAATGAAAACGCTGTAACCAGATCAACTAACAGGGTAACTATCTTGCTGCCTGCAAAAGTTTCAGTAATTCAAAATTGAAAGAACAATAACCATGACCTCTGATTTGAAATCAACACCCACTAAAACAGCCACACATAAAATAACGTCAAATGCCAAGAAAGCTTGTTTTGGCTTGGCGGAAAAAACTGATGCCGAGAGCACACTGTTTACTTTACCGCATGTAAAAGACCGTAAAAGGCCGATAAAGCCCGCTAAACACGCAGCGGTCACTATAATTTCAAAGAATTATTTTGCTTTTGCGAAAACCTTGGCCGAGTCTTATAAAGCGCATCATCCAGAGCATGATTTTCTGATTATTCTTGTCGATAAAGCGGATGGTCATTTAACCCCGATGCTGCCCTGTGGCGCGGAAGTCATCGAATTTTCAAACCTTCAAATCCCGGATATTGAACGCTTCATCTACCGATACTCAATCATGGAGCTTAATACGGCGGTGAAGCCTTTTGCCTTGTCGGATCTGTTTACACGCAGGGGATATGAAACGCTGCTTTATATTGATCCTGATATATGGATTTTTACGCCACTAAATGAAATATATGATGCGCTTGCCAACGCATCAATTGTGCTGACGCCGCATATCCGGCAACCCTATTATGACGAGCATAGCCCAACAGACTTATCGATCCTGCAAAGTGGCACTTACAATCTTGGCTTCATCGGATTAAAGCAGGGTAAGAGTACCCGCCAATTATTGGACTGGTGGATGACAAAGCTTTATCGTGACTGCGTTGTTGATATTCAAAATGGCCTTTTTGTTGACCAGAAGTGGATAGACTTAATCCCTGGTTTTTTCCCCGACCATAAAATCATTTATCACCCTGGCTACAACACCGCCTACTGGAACCTGCATGAAAGGATGATTTCTCGAGAAAATACCCATTGGATGATTGACGGCCAACCCTTATGCTTTTTCCATTTTTCTGGTTATGTTCCCTTTGCGCCAAACGCTTTATCGAAACATCAGGGCCGACATGATCTTAAGAGCATGCCGACCCTGAAATTGCTTACCGACGCCTACAGCGCTGCCCTGATGAATAACGGGTACGAAGAATCCAGCCGTTGGCCTTACGCATTCAGTGTCTTAGAAAATGGTGTGCGCCTTCCACTCGGACTGGTTAGGGATATTATGCAATGGGCCTCCCGGAATAATGTGCCTACCCCTGGCCCGATAACGGATCCTGATGGTTTTTGCAGCTTTCTGATGTCCGATAACGTCCCACCTGGTCAAGCAACTGCCGGACTCTTGTTTCATTTTCTTCTATTGCAGCGTAAAGACGTTGCCGCATCCTATCCCAATGCGGCTTGTGACAAGGAAGACCCGGGGTTTCGTCAATGGATCACAGAAAGGGGGAAAAAAGAGTTCGACATTGGGGATTTACTTGCCTTCGAAAATTCATGCGGAATAGTGGACTATGTGGCTGACGCATTTGCGCGTCTTCGGGAAAATAAGCGGCAAGATGTTTTTGACGAGTACCCTGCAATGTGGCGTGATATTGCGGATTTTTACGATTTTGCCGATTGGTTTACCAATCATGGCATTGAGGAAATGGGGTTCGGGCAGGCGCATACTGTCAGCTTGAAAAATGCCTTCTTGGGCATTGGTAAAATCCTTAATATTTATTTTTTACGGAGCGACCTTCAAATCAGTTTTCCGGTTCTGTTTGGGCAAAAACAACTTGGCAAATTTATTGCTTGGCTCAGTGATAATCGATATAAATTGGCTTTGAGCAAAGAAGAAATCACCCTTTTTTTCGAGTTTGCAATGGTCTCGCAGGAATTGCTAGAAAAAATGAGGTTTGCTTATCAGCACAAGGGGCGTGTTTCCAAGTCAACCCCTAATATTTACGAAATCGATGTTCGCCGACATGAAATAAGCAGCGTATTAAGTGCCGGGGAAATATTGAAATGGCTCTATCAAGAAAGCGCTATTGATCCTGCGGATCACTACGCCTCAAAATATGGCGCTGAAACAACATCATTGGAAGATTTTAGCCGGTGTTCTGTTCCAGGCCTTTCGCCCCGCAAAAATTTTGATTTTATAAGGCGGCTTCGTCAAAGCATTAACTGTCACAAAGAAACATCAGATGAAATAAACTTTGCCGGATTCCTTAATGCGCCATCCGGTATGGGCGAGTCAGCACGGAGTATGCGCACCACCTTGATTCAGGCTAATGTTGTTTGCCATGAAATGGCATTACCTCACCCGCAGGCCAACTATGAAAACTTTCCTGACAAACCTCTGTTCTTTGGCTGGCCAAAAGATTCAGCAGCGTTGTCTGTCACCGTAGCCAATGCTGACTCAACAGGATTGCTGGAAACTTTTCTACCGCATTCTTATTGGGCTAGAAAAAATGTGGGCTATTGGGTATGGGAAACCGAAGAACTTCCTTTCAAATTCAAAGACAGCGAGAAATTATTTGATGAAATCTGGACACCTTCCCAATATTCCGCCGAAGCTATTGCCCGGACAACCCAACTTCCTGTCCGTGTTTTACCCCATACGTTAGACTTTGAAGCCATTGACAAGGCCAAGGCTGACCGCAAACGTTTTGGTTTGCCGGAACAAGGGACATTGTTTGGCTTTATTTTTGATCCCCAGAGTGTCATCGAACGAAAAAATGTTACGGGTCTGGTCAATGCTTTTCGGCAAGCCTTCAAAGGCGATGATGATTGCTATTTGGCCCTCAAAATTAACGGCAAAACCCAAGGGGCTTATGAGTATGAAATGATACGGGCGATGGCTGGCCTTGACCGTGTTTTGTTCCTGGAGGCCACTTATACACGCGCTGAAACTTTTAATTTTATCAAGTCGCTAGACGTCTATGTGTCGTTGCACCGGTCTGAAGGCTTTGGCTTGACCTGTGCCGAGGCGATGGCTTTGGGGTTGCCTGTGGTTGCCAGCAACTATTCAGGCAACCTGGAGTTTATGGATGAAAACAATAGCCTATTGGTACCTACCAAGGTTATCGAAACCAGCCGTCCTTATGGCCCTTATCCGATGGGTACGCGTTGGGGGGATCCAGATATGGAAGCGGCAGCAACGATGCTACGCCGACTAAAAGACAAATCACTACGTTTGGATATTGGTCAGCGGGGTGAGGCATCCGTCCGGCAAACACTTAATCCCGCTAAGATTGGTGTCATTGCCCAGTCGCTGATAGGTGGCCCTTTATAACAGGCCAAGAAAGCTATATTTGAATATATTGAGGTCTTTTACAAGCGTGGGCGGCTACATTTCGCCAACAACTATTGGTCGCCCGTAGACTACGAATGGCAGTGTAAAGCTACTTAGGCAACTCGCAATAAATATCCCCCCTTTGTAAAGGGGGGCAGGGGGGATTTTAAGAATGGCAGTTGCACATCAAATCCCCCCTAACCCCCCTTTTATAAAGTGGGGAATCAGATGAATGTTTGTTGCTGCGTGGGTAGTTATTTATTGCGAGTTACCTTACAGCGGTTTCATTCGTCGTTAATAATTTAAGTCGGGTACGGACAAGGCTTAACCGTTCGTCCTGAGCGCAGCCGAAGGGCTCAGGACGAACGGCTTAACCTGTCCCAACTTGAATGGCTAGCCTTAATGAAGAATGAAACCGCTGTATGTCAAATTGCTAATAAAACTTCATTAGTGGTGGCATGGTCGCTTTTTGTTGTTGTGTTATACTTTGGCATAATTGAAGCAATCAAACGAAGATAATTTTATGAGCGCTGTC